>DASXUT010000166.1 GCA_036504675.1 Bacillota bacterium
CCTCCATCGGCGGGCCGCCCGGCCCGCCCGGCGCCCCCGACAGGCCCTCGTCGCCCGACGGCGCGGCGGCGGCCCCACGACGGCCGCGGAAGCGGGCCGAGCTCTCGACGGAGTTGGTCCGCCCGGTGATCAGGACGGCCCGGTCCCGTTCGAGGAGTTCGCGGGCCTCCCGAAAGATCCGCGGGAAGACGACCACCTCGACCGCCCCGGTGAGGTCTTCCAGGGTGGCGAATAGCATCATCTCGCCCTTCCGCGTGGTTACCCGGCGGGTGGCCGAGACCAGCCCCCCGATGACCACCGGCGACCCTTCCGGCAACTCAGCCAGTCTCGTGCTGGTGGTGGAGGCCCTCTCGCGCAGCTCGTTCTCATATTGGGCCAGGGGGTGGCCGGACAGGTAGAGACCGAGGACTTCCTTTTCCATGGCCAGGATGGTCGGGATGGGGAACTCGTCGAGGTCGGGGAGGACGTCCTGGCGGTGGGCGAAGGTGGCGTCGTCGCCCGCGATCGGGCCGGGGGCTTCGCCGAGGTCGGTCTCCAGGTCGAAGAAGGACAACTGGCCTTCCTGGCGCCGACGCTGGGTTTCCTGAGCCCCCTCGACCGCTTCGTCGAGGGTGGCCATCAGTTGCGAGCGACGGATCCCGAGGCTGCCGAAGGCGCCGGCCTTGATCAGGCTTTCACCGACCCGCTTGTTGATGACCCGGCTGTCGACCCGCTCGCAGAAGTCACGCAGGGAGCGGAAGGGCCCGCCCTCCTGGCGCGTGGCGACGACGCTCTCGGCCGCCCCCTCGCCGACGTTCTTGACCGCCCGCAGGCCAAAGCGGACGGCCTTCCCCGACGGGTCGACCTCGAACCCTGGGCCGCTGTGATTGACGTCCGGGGGGAGGATGGTCAGCCCGAGGCGGGTGCACTCGGCGGTATAGTCGGCCATCCGCGGGCTGCCCGCGCCGACGCTGGAGAGCAAGGCGGCCATGTACTCGCCCGGGTAGTGGGCCTTGAGCCAGGCTGTCTGGTAGGCGACGACGGCGTAGGCCGCCGAGTGCGACTTGTTGAAGCCGTAGCCGGCGAACTGGTAGATGAGGTCATAGACGCGGACGGCCGTCTCCACCGGGACGTCGTTCTTCTCGCAGCCCTCCAGGAACTGCTTCTCCATGGCCTCGAGGACCTCGGGCTTCTTCTTGCCCATCGCCCGCCGCAAGAGGTCGCCCTGGGCCAGGGTGAAACCGGCCAGGGCGCTGGCCACCTTCATCACCTGTTCCTGATAGACCATGACCCCGTGGGTTTCCTTGAGGATCGGCTCAAGGGCCGGGTGGATGTAGTCGATCTTCTCCCGACCGGTCCGCCGGTTGAGGTAGAGATCGATCATCTGCATCGGGCCCGGCCGATAGAGGGCGATGGTGGCGACGAGGTCCTCGAAACGGTCGGTCCGCATCCGTTTGAGGAGGTCGGTCATCCCGGAACTCTCGACCTGGAAGACCCCGACGGTGTCGCCGGCGGCCAGCATCTTGAAGACCTTGGGGTCGTCGAGGGGGATGCGGTCGAGGTCCGGCCGCGCCCCGTGATTCTTATCGATGGCCCGAAGGGCGTCGTCGATGACCGAAAGGTTGCGCAGCCCGAGGAAGTCCATCTTCAGGAGGCCCAGTTCGGCCAGGTGGTTCATGTCGAACTGGGTGATCACCTGGCCGTCCGGCGATCGCTGGAGGGGCACCTGGTCGACCAGCGGGTCACGGGAGATGACCACGCCGGCGGCATGGATGGAGGCGTGGCGGGGCAAGCCCTCGACCGCCCGAGCCAGGTCGAGGACGTCGCGGACCGGTCCGCCGTTGTCGTAGCCGGCCTTGAGGTCCGGGTTCAATTCGAGGGCCCGGTCGATGGTCATCCCCAGGGCGAAGGGGATCATCTTGGCGATCTTGTCGACCTCGGCGTAGGTCAGGTTGAGGGCCCGCCCGACGTCGCGGACGGCGGCCTTGGCCCCGAGGGTCCCGAAGGTGATGATCTGGGCCACGTGGTCCGAGCCGTAACGGCCAACGACGTAGTCGATCACCCGGTCGCGCCGGCGGTCACAGAAGTCGATGTCGATATCGGGCATGTCAACCCGTTCGGGGTTGAGGAAGCGGTCGAAGAGGAGGCCGTGGCGGAGCGGATCGATGCCGGTGATACCGAGGGCGTAGGCGACCAGACTGCCGGCGGCCGAACCGCGCCCCGGGCCGACCGGAATGCCCTGGCTCCGGGCGAACTCGATGAAGTCGGCGACGACCAGGAAGTAGCCGGCGTACCCCATCCGGTCGATGACCGAGAGTTCGTAGCCGAGGCGCTGGCTGAGGTCGGCGGTCACGCCTCCGTCGCCATAGCGGCGGACGAGGCCCTCCTCGCATTTCCGGCGGAGGTGGGTCTCGAGGGTCTCGCCGGTCGGGACCTGGAAGTTGGGCAGCTTGACGTTCCCGAACTTGAACTCGACCTCACAGCGCTCGGCAATGGCCAGGGTGTTGGCCAGGGCCTCGGGGTGGTCGGGAAAGAGGGCGGCCATCTCGTCCGGGGTCTTCAGGTAGAACTCGTCATTCGGGAAGCGCAGACGGTTCGGATCGTCGACGTTGGTGGCCGTCTGGATGCAGAGGAGGATCTCGTGGGCCCGGGCGTCGTCGCGGCGGACGTAGTGGGCGTCGTTGGTGGCCACCATGGGTAGGTTCATCGCCCTGGCCATGGCCGTCAGCTCGGCCTTCACCCGCCGTTCTTCCTCCAGGTAGTGGTCCTGGATCTCGAGATAGAGATGGTCGGGGCCAAAGATGTCGGCGTAGAGACCGGCCACCCGACGGGCCTCGGCCGCCTTCCCATCGATGATCAGCCGGGGGAGTTCCCCGGCCAGGCAGGCGGTGAGGGCAATGAGACCCTTGGAATGGGCGGTCAGGAAGTCGTGGTCGACCCGCGGCTTGTAGTAGAAGCCGTCGAGGTGGCCGGCGGAGACGATGCGCATCAGGTTCCTGTAGCCTTCCTGGTCCTCGGCCAGGAGGACGAGGTGGTAGGGCGAGTCGTCCAGGCGCGGTTCCTTGTCCCGCATGGTCCGCTGGGAGACGTAGACCTCGCAGCCGATGATCGGCTTCAACCCGGCGCCTTTCATCGCCTTGTAGAAGTCGATGACCCCGTACATCGAGCCGTGGTCGGTGATGGCCATCGCCTTTGAACCCTGGGCGAGGGCCGTCCGTGCCAGTTCGGAAACGCGGGCGGCGCCGTCCAGGAGGCTGTATTCGGTATGCTGATGAAGGTGGACGAACTCGGCCATTACAAGGGCCTCCTGACTGCATCGTGACGAGTATCTAATACGGCCCTCGGGGGGACGATTCCTGCGGGTCGATTTTTGGGGGACGGCCTGAACAGCTTTCGGCAAATCCCTCCGGGTCTCCCGTAATATGATGACCGTAAAGAATTCCCAGGAGGCGAGGCCTCGGTGCCCTGGAAACGGTGCTACTACTGCGGGGGCTGGTCATACTCGGCGGCGACCATCTACGACCATTGGGGTTGCCCGTACTGCAAGCGCGACCTGACCGGGTCCCCGGAATGCGAGCGGGTCCTTCTGCCCGTGCCCGACGCGGCCCAGGAGCCAGGCTCGGGGTCGGCCGGGGGGCGGGACGTCCCGGCCAGGCCGGTCCGGCCGTCACGGGTGGTGCCGTTGCGCCCGGCCGGCCGGGCTTCGCAACCCCTGGCCAATCGCCAGTAAAGACCACGCGTGCTCCGCGGAGTTCTTCCCGGAAGAGCAGACGGCCGGGCCCAGTTTGGACCCGGCCTTCCCGTTTAGGTTCAGAAAACTCTCCCGGTCACAAGGAAACAGCCGCCGCATGAGGGAATGCCCTTAGACCAAATCAAACCAGTTGGGATGAATGATATCCGGCGCTCTCAAGTCATGATAGAGCCCCAAGTGGGCAAGTATTTACTGTAGTCATCTGGAAGAGGTGGACAACTTGGCACGTGTAGTCATGATTGAACCGAAGGCCCCCGACTTTCACGTCTTCAGCATGGTCCGTCTGCCCCGCCTCGGGTTGCCGCAGCTCGGGGCGATCCTGGCGAACCGGGGCCACCAGGTCGAGATTTACCTGGAGCAGGCCGGGGACGTTAACCCGGCGGCCCTGCTGACCGCCGACGTCGTCGGCATCTCGACGACCACGTCGACCTCGAAAGCCGCCTACCGGCTGGGGCGCTTTCTTCGCCACCACGGTGTGCCGGTGGTCATCGGCGGCCCCCACGTCACCTTCCGACCCGAGGAGGCCCTGGGTTACGCCGACTACGTGGTCCGCGGCGAGGGCGAGACGGTCTTCCCGGAGTTGGTCGAGGGGCTGTCGGCCGGGCGGGACGTCCGCGGCCTCCCGGGCCTATCGTTCATCGACGATGGACAAGTGGTCTCGAACCCGCTCCCGGCGGCGGTGGATCTGGCCGGCCTCCCCCACCCCGACCTCGGCCTCATCCGCAACCTCGGGCGGCTCTCGGTCATCCCCCTGATGACCTCGCGGGGTTGCCCCTTCTCCTGCAACTTCTGCGCGGTGACCCCGATCTTCGGGCGGCGCTACCGCTTCGCCCCGAAAGAGGCCGTCCTCGAGCAACTCGATCGATACCGCGGGCGGCGGATCTTCTTCTACGACGACAACTTCACCGCCGACGTCGAGCGGAGTAAGGAGCTTCTGGAGGAGGTCCTCCGCCGGCGGCTGGCCCCCCCCTGGTGGTCGGCCCAGATCCGGGTCGACGTGGCCCGCGACCCCGAGTTGATGGACTTGATGGCCCGGACCGGATGCAAGGTGGTCTACGTCGGGGTCGAGTCGGTCAACCCGGCCACCCTGAAGGCCTTCCATAAGGGACAGAAGGTCGAGGACATCGACCGGTGCCTGAGCGAGCTGCATAAGCGAGGGATCAAGGTCCACGGGATGTTCATCTTCGGGTCCGACGAGGATGGGCCGGACGTGGCCCGGCAGACGGTCGCCTACGCCCGGGCCCATGGCTTAGATACGGCGCAGTTCCTGGCTTTGACGCCCCTCCCCGGCACGGAGCTCTACCGCCGGCTGTCCGAGGAAGGGCGGCTGTTGACCAGCGACTGGAGCCTCTATGACGGGCAGCACGCCGTCCACCGGCCGGCCCGCCTGTCGCCGCAGGCGTTGCAGAAAAGCCTGTGGGAAGCCTACCGTGGCTTCTACGCCTGGCCGGGGATCATCGGCCGGGCGCTGGCCGGCGATTGGTCCTCGACCGGGTATCGGCTGGCCGGACGACTGATCATGGCCCGCTGGAAGCGCTCCGACCCGGACCTGGTGGTCCGGGGGCGGGTGCGGGAGGACCTGGCGGCCGCGGCGGATGCGGGCAAGCTGGTCGCCGAGACGGCGGAGGTGGCCCCGGCTCCTGGGCATGGCCTCGAAGGGCTGGTCATGGCGATCACGCGCGGGAGGAGCCCCGAAACGTGGCAGATCGAGATCCGCGGGCTACTGGACGGCACCCGCTGGGTGGCTTTCCGGCGTTTCGTCACCCGGTCGGTCCGCAAGGTCGGTGTCCCCGGCGGGCCCAAGCTCGTCGTCAACCTGTCCGGGCTGCGGTTATCGGGGGACGTCCTGGCCGCGAGAGTCGGGTCGCTGTTGGATTCGCTGGCCCCCCGCTGCCGCGAACTCATGGTGGTCAGCCCCAACGCGGCCTTCCGCTCGCTGTTGGAGCATTGCCGGCCGGGCGTGCCGCGGTATGAGTGCTTGTGAGGGGCGAAGACCCTGAGTAGCAAGCCAAAGGCCGTACCCCTCAATCGGGGGTACGGCCTCGTTGTTTCCCTTTGTCGGCCTTGGACCGGCCGCCCCTCAGGCCACCTCGGCCGACACGGCGACGAAGTTGCCGCCGGTCATCTTGGCCCGGTACATGGCGTGATCGGCGGCCTGGAGGAGGGCCTCGGTGTTGGACCCGTCCGTCGGGTAAGTGGCCACGCCGAGGCTGATGGTCATCCGGATGCTCGTCCCGCCGAGGACGAACTCGGCGTCGGAGACGGCCTTCCGGATGGCCTCGGCGATTCTGGCCGCCTCTTTGGCCCCCGTCTTCGGCAGGAAGATGACGAACTCGTCGCCGGCGTATCGCCCAAGGACCTGATCGCCGGACAGGATCCCCTCGATGGTCCGGCCCAACTCGCGGAGCAGCGCATCCCCGTTGAGGTGGCCGAGGTGGTCGTTGACCGCCTTGAACTGGTCGCAGTCCATCATGATGACCGACGCTTCGACCGAATCCGCGGCGGGGTCGGCCGCGGCGGAACCCGGGTCGATCGGTGCCGATTCCAACTCGTCCTGGAGCCGCTCGCCGACGTAACGCCAGTTCCTCAGTCCGGTCAGCGAGTCCGTCGCCGCAAGGGCCCG
Source organism: Bacillota bacterium (assembly GCA_036504675.1). Classification (NCBI taxonomy): domain Bacteria; kingdom Bacillati; phylum Bacillota; species Bacillota bacterium. Next base: position 6,354 of record DASXUT010000166.1, read on the forward strand.
CGTTTCCTCGTAGAGACGGGCGTTCTCGATGGCCACCGCGGCCTGGTTGGCGAAGATCGAGACGATTCTCAGGAGCTCGGGCCCGAAACGATCGCGGCCGGCCTTAATCGTGTTGATCACGCCGATGATCCGGTCCTCGACCTTCATCGGGAAGACCACGTAGGACTGGATCTCGTAAGGGGTGCCCGGGACGTGCCCAGCCCGGGGGTCGTTCTCGGCGTCGCCGGTGACGATGGGCTCGCCGTGCTGGGCGACCCAGCCGGTCAGGCCGTTACTCACCTTGGTCCGGTGAGTCCTGACCTTGGCCGCCACTTCCTCGGGGAAGACGACCGGGTCCATGACCGCCGCTCGGACCACCAATTCGTCATCTTGAAGCAGGTAGAAGATGCAGGCATCGGCCCTGACCACCCGCCTCAGCTGCTCGACGGTGGCCTTTAGGGTGGCCTGGAGATCGAGGGTGGTGGAGACTTGGCCGGCCTCGGCGATGGCGGCCAGTTCGTCCCGCTCCTGCCGTGATCGCTTGAGCTCGTGGATGACCACCGAGGCGAAGTAACCGACGCTGATCATCACCGGCACCTGCTGGATCCAGCGGCGGAGGAAGTCCACGTCATAATCGTAGACGGCCGGCAGCCCGACGAGGAAGGCCGTGCAGATCGACAGGACCAGGATCTGCCGGGGCCGATAGAAGGCCGACCCGAAGATCAGGACGAGATAGACGAGGGAGATGAAGGTCCCCCGGTCCCCGGCGACCAGGTACTGCCCGACCACGATGAGGACCAGTCCGAGCACCGTCGAGGGAATGAGGAGGACCGGCCGATAGTCGTTCGAGGAAGTGAAGACGAGCAGGGCCCAGAGGGCGGCGGCGGATAGGAAGACCGCCCACATGGCCGGGAAGTTGACACCGGGCTGGGCGAAGGGCACATAGGCGCTGATCGCCCCGGCGACGGCCGAGACGGCCAGCATGGCGGAAGCCATCCGGATGATCCGCCGGACCAGACCCTTGTCTTCAGAACTGAACACTACGAGGTCCCTCCCAGGGTCGGCCGACAGTGGGTGGCCGGCACGGCCGAGACGAGCTACCGATCAACGCCGAAAATGGGCTCACTATCAACTAGATTATCGGCCGCGAGAAGACCGCTCTTTAGCGCCGTCAGGGGCTGGAGCGTAGGATAGACGGGTTTCAATAAGGCCGGCCTGTCCGCCGTCCGGGTGGGCCAGCCGGCGAAATAGGCAGGGAGAAGAAAAATGCCGCCCGGGGTGGTTTTCCGGAAGCGCGGCCTGGTCTTGCGGGAAGTGACCCCCGCTGAGCGGGGGGTCTATGACGCGGTCGTGGCCGGGTGCCCCTCTGGTGACCTTCTGCAATCGTTCGCCTGGGGCGAGTTCAAGCGGCAACACGGCTGGACGCCCGGGAGATACGTGGTCGAGGGAGGGGATGGCCGCGGGTCCGCGGGGCCGGCCGGGGGCCCCGGGGCGCCGCGGGCGGCCATGACCGTGCTGCGGCGCCGGCTACCGGCCACCCCCTGGAGCTTCTTCTATATCCCCCGCGGGCCGGCGGTCGACTACGCCGACCGCGAGGCCGTGGTCTTCCTCCGCGACGCCCTGGTCCACCTGGGGCGGCGGCACCACGCCTGCTTCGTCCGGCTCGACCCGCCCCTGCCGGGGGGGCATCGGGCCGAGAAGTCCACCCTTGCCCGTTACGGGTTCGCCTTCACCGCTGACGAAGCCCTGGCCGGCGGGACCCAGCCGAGGGCGGTCTGGCACCTGCCACTGGACCGACCGCTGGACGACCTCCTGGCCGGTCTGGCCAAGGATCACCGCTATTTCCTGCGGCGGGCCGGGCGGTCGGGGCTGACCGTGCGCGAGGGGACCGAGGCCGACCTGCCCCTGTTCCACGGATTGTTGGCCGGGACGGCGAGGCGCAAGGCCTTCGGCGTCCGCAGCCTGCAATACTTCCAGGGGATGTGGCGCCAGCTGGGGCCGGGCGGCCCGTTGGGCCGGGGCGGCCACCTGAGGCTGTTCATCTCCGAATGCCCGGACGGGCCGCTGGCCGCCGTCCTCCTGGGGGTGATGGGTCGCCGCGCCTGGGGGCTCTATCAAGGGACCAGTGACGCCCACCGCAACCTGGGTCCGAGCTACTACTTGATCTGGGAGATCATCACCCAGCTGGCGGCCGAGGGCTTCACCCTCTTCGACCTCGGCGGGGTGCCCTGGAAGACCTCGGGCGATTCCGGCCTCGAACACTTCAAGGCCGGTTTCGGGGGGACCAGAGTGGAGTACATCGGGGACTATGACTACGTCTTCCTCCCGACCGCCTATGCCCTGTGGCGGTTGGCCTTCCAGGCCCGCCGGAAGGCCATGCGGGCGAGGCGGATCGCCAGGAACGCCGCAGGCAAGACCGTCCGGGCAGCGGGGGCCGTCGCCAGGGCCGGCCTGGGCGCGGCCACCAAGGCGGCCAGGTCGCTCAGCCTCCCCACCCACCGGCGGCCAAAGCCAGCAGGGCCGCCAGGAGGACCGGCGGGGTGATGATCAGGCCCACCCGCAGGTGGTGCTGACACGCCCATCAGGGCCACTACCGTCGCGACGAACTTAGGCCTTTCGCCCCAGGACTTCAACGTCCAGCTCTGCGTTTCCTCGGTCTCGGAGCCGCCCTCATCCCCGCCCGACGCCGGTCGGTCCGACCAGGTTAGCCCCGATGACCCCCGCCAGGCTGAGGGCGGCGACGATGACGTACTTGCGATAGGGCTTGGCGTACTTCAGCAAGCGAAAGGGTTCGCCCAAAGAGGTGACCCCTTAAACGGAAACCCCGGATGACGACCGGGGTCTTGCCCTACTGACTGATGTCGGGCCCGACGGACGTTGGCCCCGTCTGATGTTGGCCCCGCCGGACCTTAGTGTTCCGTCCGCCCAGTGAAATTGAACCGCCCAAGGTGCATGGCCGGGACGACCACCGCCCCGAACATGCCCCCCTGGATCTTGCGGGTCCGGCCGACCTGACGAACATCAGAGAAGGCCTCGGTGATGCTCTGGGTGAAGCGGAAGTTCTTCACCGGGCCGATGATCTTACCGTGCTCGACGAGGAAGGTGCCGTCGCGGGTCATCCCGGTGATCACCGTCCGGGTCGGGTGGACCGCCCGCACGTAATGGAAGCGGGTGATCAGCAGGCCACGCTCGCAGTCCGCGACCATCTGCTGCTTCTGGGCCGAGCCGGCGGCCATGAAGAGATTCTGGGCGAAGGGCCCGCCGGCCATGGCGTGCCCGGTCGAACGGCGCGGACCCTTGGCCTTCGTCCGTTTCTCGCGGCCGGCGGTGAAGCTGTCCCAGACGACGTCGCGGGCGACGCCCTCGTCGATGAGGGTCACCTGTTGCTTGGGAACGCCTTCGAGATCGAAGGGCAGGGGATTGCCGACCGGGTCCAGGCCATCGTCGTGGATGGTGACCCGCGAGTCCATGACCTTGCGGCCGAGCATGCCGCTCATGAAGCTGTGGCCTTCCTGGAGCGACCGGGCCCCGAACCCGAGGTAGTTCAGGTACTCCGTGAGTTCGGCGACGGCATACTCCTCCAGGATGACCTCGAACTCACCCGGGTCGATGGCCACCGGTTCGCGGTTGGCGAGGCACTTCTCGACGGCCTCGATGGCCACCGCCGAGGGGTCGATCCTGGTCACGTCACGCGAATGGGAATCGGCGTATCCGGAGCCGGTCTCGGACATGACCACGGCGGTCAACGAGGCCGAGGTCAGGGGGGTGTGGGCGCGGACGCCCAGGGTGTTGCCGATGGCGATCTCGCCAACGGCCGTCGTATAGGCTCCCGCGGCCACGAGCCCCCGGGACTTGGCCCGGTCGATGATCCCCTTGACCGCGTCGGCCCGGTCTTCCGGGGAGAACTCGGCCGTCCGCGGGGCGGCGAAGACGGGGACCGGCGCGGGGGGCGCCGGGGGCGCGGCCGGCGCCCCGACGGCCTCGAAATCTTCCTTCGAGACAAGGGACTTGAAGTCGGGGTTGTCCGGCTGCAGACGGGCGATGGCCACCGCTTCCCGGGCCGCGGCCTTGATCCCCTCCTCTGAGAGGTCGCCGGTGCAGGCCAGGCCGACCTTCCGGCCAAGGACGGCGCGGATCCGCGCCTCGCCCGACTTCTCCGCCACGTTCTGGTGGATGGCGTTATTGGCGTAGCGGGTCAGAGATTCCTCACCCGTTCTCAGGACGACCTCGGCCTGGTCGGCTTCGACCCAGCCAAGGGCACGCTCGAGAAAGTCCATGATCCGGCCGTCGCCGGCCGTCGCCAACTTGTCTCTCACCACTTCCCGACCCCCACCCTCACCCGCCGGAAGCGGGCCGGAGCGGCCCCATGGCCGACCCGGATGCCCTGCATCGGTTCACCCTTGCCGCAGTTGGGAATGCCCCAGACCCGCCACTCGGGGCCGCCGGCAACGGCGTCGCACGACCGCCAGAATTCCGGGGTCAGGCCGGTGTAGGTCGGATTCTTGAGCATCTTGCCGAGGGCACCGTCCTTGATTTCCCAGGCGACTTCGGTCCCAAACTGGAAATTGAACCGCCGGTCATCGATCGAATAGGACTTGTTGAGGTCCATGTAGATGCCGTCCTTGGTGTCCCGGATCAGCTCGTCCAGGCCCCAGTCGCCGGGCTCCAGGTTGATGTTGGTCATCCTGATCAACGGGATGCGGTTCCAGGAAAGGGCCCGCATCGTCCCGTTGGAGACCTGCCCGATCTCGGGGGCGGTCTCCCGCGAGGTCAGGTAGCCGGTAAAGACGCCCTTGTCGACAATGGTCGTCCGCTGGGCCGGCACACCCTCGTCATCATAGCCGAACGACCCGAGGGCCCCGCCTCCGAGGGTGGCGTCGGCGGTGATGGTCACCTTCTCCGAACCGTAGCGGAAGCGGCTTTTCAGTAGGTCGGGGGTGAGGAAGCTCTTGCCGACCAGGCCGGCCTCGGTCCCGAGGACGCGATCGAGTTCGATCGGGTGACCACACGACTCGTGGATCTGGAGGGCCAGCTGCGAACCCTCGAGGATGAGGTCGCGATGGCCACTGGGGCACTGCTCGGCATCGAGGAGGGCGACCGCTTCCTTGGCCACCCTTTCGGCCTGCCCGGCCAGATCCAGTTGCTCCAGCCATTCGTGGCCGGCCAGTCGAAAGTCCCCGCCGAACTGGGCCGGGTATGACCGGTTCTGGACCTCGCCGCTTCTGGCGGCGACGGCCTCGATGACCCCACCGGTCTCGGTCAACTCCTGCTCGATGTATGAGCCCTCGCTTGAGGCGAAGACCTTGCACTCTTGGTAAGCCTGGAGACCGGCCGAGGAGACCTGGATGTCGGGCCCGATGCGCATCCGCTTCTCGGCCGCCAGGAGGAGATCGAGTTTGTCCTCGACCTTGACCTCGAATGGGTCCTTCCTGGCCGGCGCCCGCCAGCGACCCTCCACCGGCTTGAGCGGGCTGAGGGTCACGTCCTTCTCCTTGACTCTGGCCGACGCTCTGGCGATGCGGACGGCCAGGTCGGCGACGCGCTCGCCCTCCTCAGGGGTGATCGTCGCGCTGGCGGCAAACCCCCAGGCGCCGTCGGCCAAGACCCGCACCCCAAAGCCACGGTCGCGCCCGGTCGCCACCGTGTCGACCTTACCGTTCTTGACGGCGACGGTCTCCTCCCGGCTCTGGACCACTCTGACGTCGGCGTAGCCGGCGCCGGCCCGGGCGACCCGCTCCAGGACCCCACGGGTGAACTCGCGCAAAGAACCACCCCACCAGAGGCACCTTGGACCTCAGTTGATTTCGACCAACACGATTTCTCATTCGACGCAACCGAGCCTTAACCTGCTTACTGGAAAACCGCTCGACAGTCCCGGGCCGTCGCCACCAAACGACAATTTCAGACGAGCCCGCGGCGTTATACTCGAAATTGGCGACTTGAGGACAAGCCCACCACAAGCCCAGGTCATTCGGGAGGCGTTTTCATGGCTTTGGTCCTGGTCGTCGAGGACGAACCGAACATCGCCATGATCCTCGAAGAGGTCCTTGGAGACGAAGGCCACACGGTGGTCACGGCAGGCGACGGCTCATCCGCCCTCAAGCGGTTGTCTCAGGCCCCGACCCCGGAGATCGCCTTGATCGACCTGTGCATGCCGGTGGTCAGCGGGCGGGAGGTCATCGAAGCCATTCGATCCGACCCCGGTCTCCGGGGACTCCCGGTGGTCGTCATCTCCGGAGCGGTCCCCACCCCGGAAGTCCTCCCTCCGAAGGGGAGTTACCAAGCTTACTTGGCCAAGCCTTTCAGCCTCAAGAGCGTCATCGAGACGGTCCAGGGATTGGCCCGGGCGGCAAGCACGGTCTCGGTCCCGTCGGACTGAGGCCGGTCCGTCGCGGGTATGTTCCCTGGCCACTCTGGGGCGGGGCTTCCCCGCGCCGGTCAGGGAGAAGGCAGGTCCTCGGAAGACACAGGTCCCCGGATCCCGGGGACCTTTTTGCGGGGGTCCGCGGGGTGTCGCGGGGCTGATCGCCGATCAGTCCGGTCGAGGGCGGGGACTACCGCGAGATTGGAGAGTAGTGAGATCTTGAGTAATGATCTGAGCTCCTATCGGACCATCCTCGATCGGGCCTACTTATCGGTCGGCCAGGCGGTCGGGGTCCACGTCCTCTTGTTGGTCTTCGAGCGGGCTCTCTGGATGACCAAGCACACCTACGAAGAAGCATCTCTGATCCGGTTCTCCGAGGACGGCCTGTCCTTCGATGGTCTCAATGCGGTCCCGCCCGAACGGGCCACCCTCGTCGCTCAGGAGTTCGTGGAGTCGGTCATCGCCACCCTGAGCCGGCTGGTCGGTCAGCCGATGGCCCTCCAGCTGACCAGGCAATTGCCGGAGACCGAGGAGGCGCCCCACTAGATGATCGACCGTATCAGCACGGGGTCGCCGCCCTGGACGCCCTGCTCGAAGGCGACCGGCGTCTCCCTGCAATGACCCGTGACCAGCTTCGACGGTCAGGAACGGAAGGAAAGAAGCTCGTGATACAGACCGGCCGGGCCGAACGGATCCTCGGTAGCCTTCGGTGGATGAGCTTCGCCGAGGCCACCGCCATCGGCCTACAGATGAACCTGACTTTCATGACCCAGGAAGCAGCGGGGCAACTGGTGCCCAGGGCCTGCCCCTCCTGCGGGACCAGGCTTCGGCCGTTGGCCGCTCAAGGATGTGGTCTCCGCCAGGGCCATCCTACAGACCGCTGGGCGGGCGGCCCTCCTCACCGCCGGTGACGGTGGACAGGCGGTGGCCATGCCGCTTCGCGACGGCCTATCGGCGGTGGCCCGCGACTGCTCCTGCTCCCTGGGCAAGGAACGCCCCGCCCTGCTGGAGCGGGCGATGGAGCTGACGGCCCTGCGGCAGATGAACCGGATCATCCTGTCCCTCTTCCAAGGGGAGGGGGACGCCGCGGCCAGGGCCCTGGACCTCCTTTTGAGCGCCCCGGTCGTCCTCCTCGACGCCAAGGGCAGCTGGCTCGAGTACGAGGACGAGTCGACGGCTTCAGGACGCCCAGCTTACCTGGTCAAGGGGGACGAGCGTTCGGTCAAGGCCTTCGTCCGCGACCAGATTGAATCGGCCGTGGTCGTACCGGTCTGCAACTCCGGCTTCCGGGGACGTCTGGGGGTGCTGGCCCCCGCCGATTTCAAGCGGGCCCGGACCCTCCTTCCCCTGATGGCCCAAGAGTGCGAGATCGTCTTCGAGATCGAGGGCCTTTTCAGGCTATTGCGCCTCCGCCTGACCCGGGTCCTCGGCGGCCTCGACAGCGCCGTGATCCTGGTCGACCGCGACCAGCGGATCAACTACCTGAACCCCGCAGCCGAGCGGCTCTTGGGGCGGCACTCCCTGGAACTCATCGGGACCGACGCCTCCAGCCTGAACGCTCCCTGGAGGGCCCCGCTGACCGCCCGCCCGGAAGTCCTCGAACGCGGGGTGATGGACCCGGTCGGCCCGGTCGATGCCGGCCGGTGGGTGGATTGGCAGATCAGTCCCCTGCGCGAGGAGGGACCGGCGGTTACCGGCTGGGTCATCCTGGCCGAGGAACGGACCGATTATCATCGGTGGCAGGCGGCCGGCCGTCAGGCTGAGCGGCTGGCCATCACGGCGAGCCTGGTCGGGACGCTGGCTCACGAGCTCCGCAACCCCTTGGCCGCGGCCAGCGGTTTGCTGCAACTGATGAGCCGCAAGCCGGAAAAGGGCCTGGCTTATGCCGACCTGACCATCCGGGAGCTGGATCGGGTCATCCGGCTGCTCAACGAGTTCCTGCTCCTGGGCAAGCCGTCGCAGATGGCCGGCGAGGCGATCGATCTCAAGGGCTTCGTGCAGGAACTCCTCCCCCTCCTGAGGGGGGAGGGGGCGGCCCAGGGGGCGGAGGTCGTGGCCGACCTGTCCGAGGTCTCACCAGTCAGAGCCGACGCCGCGCAGCTGACCCAGGTCATCCTGAACCTGGTTCGCAATGCCCTCGAGGCGGGACATAAAGGAAACCAGGTGGTCATCGCCCTTCGTCAGGACCAGGGCGAAGTGGCCTTGACCGTTAGGGACCATGGCCCGGGCCTCCGGCCGGAGACCATCGACAAAGTCTTTCAGCCTTTCTTCACCACCAAGCCGCACGGCACAGGCCTCGGACTGGCGGTGGCTTTGGCCATTGCCCGGAACCACGGCGGCAGCCTGACGGCGGCTAATGCCCCAGCGGGGGGAGCCGTCTTTTCCCTAGTCCTGCCGGCGGCGGAATCCACCGCGCCGGGGCTTGGACGGCGGCCGGATGTGGCCGTCGCCGTGGCCGACGTGTTCTTGCGGGGCACCGTCGAAGAGACTCTGCGGGCCGCCGGCTTCGCCACCCTTTCCGCACCCGACCTGGCCGGCCTGGCCGCCCAAGCCGACGGCCGGGCGCCGCGGGCGGTCATCGTGGAAGCGGGCGCGCTCAGCGGCCGGACGGAGGCCGACATCGCGCAGGCCTTCGGCCGAGCGGCGTTGATCGCCGTCGGCCAACCGAGCAGCCCGGGCGGGCTTGGGCTCGGGCCTCGTTTGGAAGGCCTCCCGCTCATTCCCGAGCCGATCGACTACCCCCGGCTGATTTGCACGGTGCGCCGGGCGCTCGGGTTGGAGGACGGGCGGTCCGCCCTGGGAGCCGATCAGTAGAGGGCCGACTAAGGCAGGCTGGACCGGCATGGTCGCGGGTTGGCAAAGCCGCGGCGCTTGGCGCCGAGGCTTTCTTGTTCTCAGGCCTCCCCCGTCGGAACTTCCCGGCCTTCGCCCGAGTCTAATGACCAGCTGGACAAGCATCTGTCGCCAACGTCACAACCGTCGGAGAGACCAAGTCACCATGCCAAGTTACCCAGCCGCGACGGCCCCGATCGCCCTCGGTCGGGCCGCCCGCCATCGCCCCACCCGTCAGCGAGCCGCCACCATCCAGAAGATGCTGCTCGTTGTGACCCTGCTCGCGCTGGTCGCGGGGGTCGGCTTGTCGGGGCACGGCCTGACCGGCTTCCCGCCGATCGCCGACCTGTCCGCATCACCCGCGCCGCCCGAGACAACTGGGCCCGCCGGGCCGCCCGAGCCGACCGGGCCGCCCGAGCCGACCACGCCGCCCGCTTCGACGCCGCCGACGACCGCCCCGCCAGCCCCAGCCAAGCCACCGGCCACCGACCCATCGACGCCGAAACCGGAGAGCGCCGGCAAGGCGATCCACGTTGCCATTGACCGAGCCACTTCAGTCGCGACCGTTGAGATCTATGAAGGGGACAAGCTGGTTGGGTCCTTTTCCGGGTACGGCGGCGCCCCCGAAAGCCCCTCGCTGATCGGCAAATACCGGGTGACGGCCCACCTCGGGACCGTCCACACCACGCTCTATAAGTCCGAACTCGGCCACGACTTCTACTTGAATGACTTCCTCCAGTTCAAGGGGAACTACGGTTTCCACGCCTATAAGATCAACGACCAGACCGCGGAGGTCGAGCCCGGTGCGACCCACGGCTGCATCGCCCTCCCCGCTGATGCCGCCCAGGAGCTTTACCACTGGGCCGATATCGGGACGACGGTCGAAAGCGCGTACCAGTGATCGCCGGCCGGGGCATCCCGGCCGCTTCAATTCGCGTCAAAGCCGGCCTACGCGGAGATTATGGCCACGCGGTCCGGGTCGGGGGGCGCGGTCCTGCCTGTGAAGCTGTCGAAGAGGCCGATTTCGCTTCTTCGGGGCCCGCCGGTAGGCGTCACCGTTGCGTTCTCGCTCCTGTCAACCAGATGGCTCTTAGGTCGGACCCCCGCCAACGCCCGAATCGCCGCCCTCCTCCTGGGCGGCGTACTGCTTCTCGTAGAGCTCCCGGTACCGGCCGCCCCGGGCGAGCAGGTCCTCGTGGGTGCCTTCCTCGACCACCTGCCCGTCGTCGATGACGTAGATGCGGTCGGCGTTCCGGATGGTCGACAGGCGGTGGGCGATGATGAAGGCGGTCCGGCCCTTGAGGAGCTTTTCCAGGGCCCGCTGGATGAGGAGTTCGGTGTAGGCGTCGACACTCGAGGTGGCCTCGTCAAGAACGAGGATCTTCGGGTCGGCGATGAGGGCCCGGGCGAAGGCGATCAGCTGGCGCTGCCCGGTGGAGAGCTTGGCCCCGCGCTCCTGGACCTGGGTGTCGTAGCCCGCCGGGAGGTTGATGATGAACTCGTGGGCATTGACAACCTTGGCCGCGGCGACGACCTCCTCGTCGGTGGCCCCCGGTCGCCCATAGCGAATGTTGTCTCGGACCGTCCCCGAAAAGATGAAGGTCTCCTGGAGGACCATTCCGATTTGGCCGCGCAACGAGGCCATGGTCACCCGGCGAAGGTCGTGGCCGTCGATGGTCACCCGCCCCTCGCCGGGGTCGTAAAAACGGGCCAGGAGGTTGACGACGGTCGACTTGCCGGCCCCGGTCGGACCGACCAGGGCGATGTTCTCGCCCGGGTGGCAGACCAGCGAAACATGGTTGAGGACGGGCACTCCGTGGTCATAGGCGAAGGTGACGTCCCTGAACTCGACCTCGCCTCGGATGGGCGGCAGGGGCTCGGCCCCCGGCTCATCGCCGACCTCCGGCCGGCGGTCCATGATCTCGAAGACCCGCTCGGTGGAGACGACGGCCGATTGATAGAGGCTGTAGATCTGGGAGAGGTCACGGATGGGCATGAAGAACCGGGTCACGTAGCCGATGAAGGCCACCAGCACGCCGATGGACAGGGTGCCCTGGGTGAGCCCGGCCTTGATGCCGCCGATGATGGCGAGGCCCCCCGCGGCCAGGACGATGGCCGTGGCCACCTGACCGATCAGCTCGACCAGGGGGAAGAACATCGCACTGAGGACGGCGGCCTGCAGGTTCGCCCGCAGGTTGCCCTGGTTGGTCGAGTCGAAGCGTTGTAGGTTGATGTCCTCCCGGGTGAAGGACTGGGTCACCTTCATCCCCGAGATGGACTCCTGGAGGTTGGCGTTGACGTCGGCGACCCGGCGGCGGACGCGGTGGTAGGCGGTGCGCAGGCGGTCCTGGAAGTGGAAGCTGACGAAGACCATCACCGGCAAGATGGTGAAGGTGATCAGGGCCAGACGCCAGTTCATGGCCAGCATGATGGCCATGATCCCGAGGATGGTGAAGAAGTCGTTGACCAGGCTCACCAGGCCCGACGAAAGGAGCTGGTTGAGCGACTCGATGTCGTTGGTCACCCGGGACATCAGCCGGCCGGCCTCGATACCGTCGAAGAAGCGCAAGGTCAGGGTTTGGACGTGGCTGAAGAGGTCGTGCCGGAGATGGTAGATGATGTTCTGGCCGGCCAGGGAGACGATGTAGGTCTGCCAGTAGGTGACCAGCCAGTTGAGGACGTAGATGGCCAGGTAGACCAGGGCCACTCGGTCGAGTCCGGCGAAGCGCTGGACCGTCGCCAGGGCCCTATTGTCGACGTAGCCGTCGATGGCCACCTTCAACAGGTAGGGTCCGAGGAGGCCGGTCCCCGAGGCGACCAGCATCAGCAGGATCGCGGTGATGAGGTGGCCCCGGTAGGGGAGGATGTACTTCCAAAGGCGCAGGAGGACTGAGCCGGCGAGATGGCGGTAGTCGTCCTCTTCCTGATCGAACTGGCCGTGCGGGCCACCCCCTGAACCGCCGGGTCCGCCACCTGGACGGCCCCATCCGCCGCCGAAGTGCATCAGCTCCTCCCCCCTTCCGCGGCCCGGCCGGGGTCCTCTTCTTCCTGGGCCCTGAACTGAAGGTCGTAGATGGCCTTGTAGACGCCGCCCAGGGCGAGGAGGCGCTCATGGGTCCCCTCCTCGGCGATGCGGCCATGGTCGAGGACGATGATCTTGTCGGCGTCGCGGACGGTTGACAGGCGCTGGGCGATGACGAAGCTGGTCCGGCCTTTCATGACTTCGCGGAAGGCTTCTTGGATCAGATACTCCGTCTGGGTGTCGACGCTCGAGGTCGACTCATCGAGGATGATGATCCGGGCGTCGATGAGGATCGCCCGGGCGATAGCCACCCGCTGCTTCTGGCCGCCGGACAGACCCACCCCGCGCTCGCCCAGGTAAGTGTCGTAGCCTTCGGGCAGGCCGACGATGAAGTCGTGGATCTGGGCGGTCTTGGCCGCCCGGACGACCTCGTCCATGGTCGCTTTGGCCCGCCCGTAGGCGATGTTGTCGCGGAGGGTGGCGGCAAAGAGGAACGGCTCCTGGGAGACGACGCCGATCTGCCGCCGCAGGGAATCCAGCTTGACCCGGCGGATGTCGAGGCCGTCGATCTCGACCGACCCGGCGGTCACGTCATAGAACCGCGGGATCAGGTTGATCAGGCTCGACTTGCCTGAGCCGGTCCCGCCGAGGACGGCGATGACCTGGCCGGGCCGGGCGTCGATGGAGATGTCGCGGAGGACCGGATGGGCGGGGTCGTAGCCGAAGGTGACGTGGTCGAAGCGGACGCGCCCCTTGACCCTGGGCATGACGACGGCCCCCGGGCCGTCGCCGATCTCGGCCTTGGTGTCGAGGATCTCGAAGACTCGCTGCCCGGCGGCGGCCGCCCGTTCCCACAGGCTGATCAGGAAACCGAGCATGCGGACGGGCATGATCAGCTGGGTCAGGTAGGAGTTGAAGGCGACGAAGCTCCCGAGGGTGAGGGCCCCGCCGATGACCGCCCGCCCGCCGAACCAGAGGATGGCCGTGGTCGCCAGGCCGGTCAGGAAGTTCATGTAGGGCATGAAGAAAGCCTGGATTCGCACGGCGGCCATGTTCCGGTCCAGATAGCCCCGGTTGTCCCGGGCGAACTTTTCGATCTCATGCCCCTCTCTGGCGAAGGCCTTGACCACCCGGATGCCGGTGATGTTCTCCTGGAGGGTGCTGGTGAGGACGGCCATCTGCTGCTGGATGGCGGTGAACATCGGCCTGACCCGGCGCTGGAAGAGGAACACGGCGTGGGCCAGGAAAGGCAGGGCGACCGTGGAGAGAAGGGTCAATCGCCAGTTCATCGTCATCAGGATGATCAGGATGGCCAGGAAGGTGATGAAGTTGGTCAGGAGCTGGATCATCCCGAAGCCCAGGAAGCGGTTGATCAGGTCGACGTCGGCGGTCAGCCGCGACATCAGCTGGCCGGTCTGGGCCTTGTCGTAGAAGCCGAAGGAGAGCTGTTGAAGATGGGAGTATAGCTCGTTTCGAAGGTCGTAGGTGACCCGTTGGCTGAGGTACTCCATCGAGTAGCGCTGGGCAAAGGTCAGAGCCCCGCGGAGTACCGAGGCCGCCACGATGGCCCCGATGGCGACCCACAGGAGGCCGAACTGACGGCCGCCCAGGACGGTGTCGATGATCCACCTGGTCACCCACGGGGTGACCAGGCCGAGCCCGGAGACGACGGTGACGAGGGCCGCCGCCCCGAGAAGGAGGGGCCAGTAGCGGAAGACGTATTTGGATAAGCGGCGGATGGTGGTCATTGGGGGGCGTCCTTTCGGGGGTCTCGGTGGCTCGGACGGTCGGCTACCCCCGGGGCTTGGGATTACGCGGGCTCTTGCTGCGACCGGGGCTCGGGGCGTGGGCTTTCGAGTCTTTCGGCGGCCGGGCCAGCAGCTTCTCGAGGTCGCTCAACTGGGCCATGGTCTGGTCGACGTAGCCGGCGATGACCTCGTCTTTCACCAGGAGCAGTCCCATCCGGCCCGGCCGACCGAAGACCAGGACCTTGTCGCCGGATTCGAGCCCGTATTCCTTGCGGGCCTCGGCCGGGATGACGATCTGACCGCGTTCCCCGACGGTGGTCGAGCCGAGGAACTTGGCCCGGAAGAGACTGGCCGACATGACGAAGCACCTCCGCGGTAATTCTGCCCAGAGACGTCCTTACTGTTCCCGAAGGTATGATAAGTATGACATTTCATATTCTAGCCCCGGCCGGGCGGGCCTGTCAACGGCGGGTGTAAGATGACACGCAAGTTCGCGCTAGGGACATCCAAGTCTGCACCAGAGACCTTCACAACTGCATTGTCCGCCAGGAAGGGGGTATATACCACATCGGGTAGGAGGCGGGTTCGCCCCGCCGTCCTCCCACACCACCGGACTTGCGGGTCCGCATCCGGCGGTTCATCAAGCTTGGCGAAGGTTTAGGTAGGTTTCGGTGAGACTCTTGAGGCCCTGGGCGCGCCAGTAGGCGTTGCCCAGGGCTCTGTTTAAGGGTCCCGAGGCCATGCGCCAGTAGCCCTTGCGGGACATGGCGAATTCCCAGCAGACCCAGTCCGGAAGCCCGAGAGCGCGCAGCTCTCTGAGCTTCGTGCGGGGAAGCTTCCACTGCTTCCAGAGGCACATCCGCAGCCGACCCCTGATCCGGCCGTCGAGGTCTTCGAGGAAACTCTTGGCGTCGGCCATTGTGTAGTAGCCCAGCCACCCTCGCAGATACTCGTTGAGGCTCTTGATTCGGCGGTCCATACTCCATCCGTTGCTTCTGGCCGTAAGCTCCCGCACCCTGTCCTGGACCCGTTGCTTGGTCTTGGGGGCTAGCCTGATTCGGATGCCGCCCTTGGCCTTATACATACTGAAGCCAAGGAACTTCCTCTTCGACGGCCGGTCCACCGCGCTTTTCGCCTCGTTCACCTTGAGCCTTAATCGCTCCTGCAGAAAGTCGCGCACGCTGGCCATCACCCTCGCCCCGGCCCGTTGGCTGCGGACGTAGATGTTGCGGT
>DASXUT010000167.1 GCA_036504675.1 Bacillota bacterium
GAGGGGCGGGAGGAATCCCGCCCCTTGTTTCTTGCTGGTGCTTAAGTCGTCAGCCCCTCAAATCCCGGCGATCAGCGTTCGGGCCTTAGCGAGGGCCCCGTCGAGCCCGCCGGCCTCGGGCCCGCCGCCCTGGACGACGACCGGACTGCCGCCGCCGCGGCCGCCGATGGCCGGCAGGACTTCCTTGATCACCAGCCGCAAGTCGAGGTCGGCGAGGTCGGCCGAGCGGGCCATGGCCACCTGGGCCTGGTTGCCGTCGGTGGTGCCGAGGACGGCCGTGGTCCGCGGGTGGGCGGTGAGGCGGCCGCAGAGGAGTCTCAGCTCGGCCATGGGCCGCCCTTCGAAGCGGCGGACGGCCAGGCGCCGTCCGTCGGGGAGGGCCTCGGCCTCGGCCCAGAGGGCCTCGGCCTCCTGGGCGATCAGGGCCTCTCGGGCTTCCGTCAGGGCCTTACGATGGGCCTCAGCCTGTTCCAAGGTCTTCCTGGCGGCCTCCAACACCTCGGCCGGGGGCACCGAGAGCAATCCGGCCAGGCCTCGCGAGATGTGGTCCTTGAGGCGGTAGTCGCGGATGGCCCGCCCGCCGCAGACGAAGACGACCCGAAGGCTCTGGCGGACCCGATCGAGGCCGATGATCTTGATCGGGCCGATCTCACCGGTCCGCGCCGGGTGCGTCCCGCCGCAGGGGGACCAGTCGAAGTCGCCGACCTCGACGATTCGGATTCCCTCCCGCCGGGTTGGGGGCTTTCGCAAAGGTAGGCGCGACGCCTCTTCCCAGGTCATCCAGTGAGGGATGATCGGGCGGTCCTCGAGGACGACGGCGTTGGCCAGATCCTCGACGCGGTCGAGGTCCTCGGCGGGGATGGACGCCTTGTCGAGGTCGATGGTGACGACTTCCGCGCCGAGATGGAAGCCGACGGTGTTGGCGTCGCAGAGCTTCTCGAAGGCCGCCGACAGGAGGTGCTGCCCGGCGTGGTGCTGGCGATGGTCGCCCCGGCGGGCCGGGTCGATCTCGCCGTCGACCAGGCTGCCGACCACGGGCCAGGTCTCGGGCGAGCCGTCGGCGGGGGCCGGGCCGAGCACGTGAAGCACCCGGCCGGTCGCCTCATCCTCGATGACCCGGATGACGGGCCACCCCGAGAGGCGTCCGCGGTCGTCGGGTTGCCCTCCCGACTCCGGGTAGAAGGCCGTCCGGTCGAGGGTCAGCGTGGCCGAGCGGCCGTCCGGGGCGGGTTCACAACTGGTCACCGTGGCCTGGAAACTGGTCAGATATGGATCATCGTGGTAGAGTCGTTCGGAGCCGGGATGGCTCATGCTCTGAGAGAAGTCTCCTTCCGACGAAAGATGGCCAGTCCACCGAGGGCCGCCCCGAGGATGGCGACGACCGGTGTGACCAGCGCGGCGAATCCGGTGGTCACGGCCTGAAGCAGATCCAGGTAGAACTTGAAGCCGACCTTCAAGTTGGGAAGATACCAGGCGAAGTCGAGGCCGAAGTCGAGGACGGCCAGGAGGACCTGGAGGAAGATACCGTAGGCGATGAACAGGGATACGAACGCCCCGCCTTGGGCCACCGCCAGGGACCAGGGTACGCCCGCGCCACCCCGGGGGTTGCCGCCGGTCACCGCCGGCTGAAGGGCCTTTCGGCGCGACCCGGTGTAGACCCCGAAGATCAGGGCGGCCGCGGCGGCCGTCCCGGCGGCCTCAATCATCCGCCCGTTGAAGAAAGCCATGATCTGATCCTCGCTGTTGAAGGCGGACAGCGACCAGACATAGTGGTGGACGAGGAAGAACGACAGGTTGTAGAGGGCGAAGTAGAGGACCGCGCCGCCGAGGGCGGGGAGGAGGAGGGGATTCTTGCGCCAGAGCCAGATGATCAGGGTGAGCGGGACCAGAGCCAGAACCAGGATGACCGGCAGCCGACCCAGTTGGCCGGCCCGGATCATCGACGCCCGGGCGGCCGACCGGGAGCGATCGAGGTCCACCAGGGCCTGGTCGGCGAACTTGGCGGCATCGGCGTAGTCGCCGGAGGCCACCGCCTGCTCGGCCTGGACCATCGACTCAGGACGCCCGACGATGGCCCGGTTGAGGGTCTGGCCGTAGGCGCCGGCAAACGAACCTTCGGTCTTGGCCAGGGCCAGCGCCTTTTCGGCTCGGTCGGCCGGGGAGAGGTCCAGCGCTTCCCAGTCCACCCGGCCGAGGGTGTTGGCCGGGAAGGAAGTTCCGAGGAGGGCGGCGATGGTCGTGGCCACGTCACCCTGCCCGCCCTCGCCGGCGGCCAGGACCGGGGTTCCGGGCTTGACACCCTTGCCGGCCATCACCACCGGCACCGCGGTGACCGCGGGTTCCCAGCCACCGTGCCCGCCCGTCTTGACGTGACCGTGGTCGGCGGTGACGATGACCGTGGCCTTGGCCAGGTCGACGTGCTTTAGGAACTCACCGATCCGGGCATCGATGCCCTGGGCCGCCTTCAGGTATTCGGGACTGCCGCCGCCGTGGGCGTGGCCCTGCTCATCGGTGTCGGAGTAGTGGACGAGGATGAAGTTCAACGGCGGGTCCTGGGTGACCAGCTTGATGCTGGCGTCGCGGGTCAGGTCGTCGTACTGGTCGGACCATTCGTAGTAGTATTTCTCATCCCAGTATGGCCCGACCAACTCGTCCCAACCCTTCCCCCCGGCCACGCCGGTCCGCAGGCCGGCCCGCTTGGCGGCCGCCTCGATGCTGTCGACCTTGAGGGCGCCCTCGTACCAGTTGGTCGTCACCCCGTGGTACTCCTGATAGGTCCCGCTGGCCAGAACGGCCGCGCCCGGGGTCGACAAGGAGGGTTGCCCGGTGGTCACGGTGAAGGACGCACCCTTCTGCCGTAGGCTGTTGAGGACGGCCATCTGCTTCGAGACATCCACCCGGAGGCCGTCGATGATGATCAGGATGACCTGATCCGTCAGGGCCTTGGTCCGGCCGGCCGGAGTAAGTTGATAGGCGTATTTGCTCCGGTAGTCGACGACCTTGTTCCACTCGGCCGTCGTCAGGTTCTTAGAATAATACCCCAGGGCCGCCAGAAGGATCGGGATGATCAAGACGGCCACCCAAGTCTTGGCCCGCTGGCTCACGGCCACGCACCCCCCGCTGAGATCGCTCGGGCCTTAGCCGAAGGCGCCCGCTGCCCCACCGGAATGAGGCTCGCGGGCGCTTAGTAGCGACGACGCATCAGTGGTGATAATTCAGACGGTCCCGAGCATTGCCCATGATTCCATGCCCGGCCGGGATTTTCCTGCCGAAATTTCACCGGCCCACCAGGACACGGCAGGAAACCCATGAGAATGGGGAGAAAGGGTCAACCCGTTCCTTTTTTGCGCTTCGGCTTTCGTTTTGCGACTGTTGGCGCCGAACCCGCATTGACCCCGGAGAGCCGGGGCGCCGAGAGGGGGGGCAGGACCGATGAGAGTCATGGACGAGGCCCGTTTTGGGGCGGGCCGGACCTTTGCCGCATACGCCGCCGACTCGGTCGTCGCCGGTCCGGCCCTCCAGACCAACTACCAGGAGACCGCGGTCCCGGCGGAGACCGTGGCGGCCGTGGGGGACCTGGTCCGCAGGGCCGGCGGAAGGATCAATGTCGTTGTCGTCTCCGAGGAATGGTGTCCGGACTGTCAGGACAACCTGCCGGTCTTGGCCAAGCTGGCTGACACGGTCCCCGGGATGAGCCTGCGGGTCTTCGGCCGCGACGCCAGCCCCGACCTTGTTCGTGAGTACTCGGTCGAAGGGAAGATGAGAATCCCGACGGCCGTTTTTTACGACCCCGCATGGCGGGAGATCGCCCGGTGGATCGAACGCCCGGCCAAGGCCGCCGGACTGATGGAGAAGGCCGGGGGTGAAGTAAGGCGGGCCGTGCGAGAGCAATATAAGTATGGTCTGCGCGAAGAGACGATGAGGGAAGTAACTGAGGCCGTCGGGCTGAAGCTTTAGCCGAAGTTGGTCAGCCGCCATCGGAGGTCCTGGGTTCACTCAGAACGGCCGTGCCGTCCGGCGCCCGGGGGCGCGGGTCTGCGTGAACTGTTGAGGACATAATTGACTTTATGTCTACATATAGACGCCGGAGGGAGAACCATTGCCAGAGAAAGAGCGGGCTTACCAGTTGCGGTTATCGGACAAACCTGAAGGAGGAGACGGCAAGGCTGTGAGCGACAACAAGATTACCGTCAGCGTCATCAAGGCGGACGTTGGCGGATACGTCGGTCATTCCAGCGTTCACCCAGCTCTGCTGGCCAGGGCCAAGGAGTGCCTGTCGCGGGCCGACAAGGAACACCTCCTGGTGGACTATCACGTGGCCTCGGTGGGTGACGACATCGACCTGATCATGACCCACCGCCGCGGCATCGACAACCCGGAGATCCACCAGCTCGCCTGGGAGACGTTCAAGGCCTGCACCGAGGTGGCCCGTGAGCTCAAGCTCTATGGAGCCGGGCAGGACCTCCTGTCGGACGCCTTCTCCGGCAACATCCGCGGGCTCGGCCCGGGGGTGGCCGAGATGGAGTTCGTCGAACGGGTCTCGGAGCCCATCATCGTCTTCATGGCCGACAAGACCGAGCCGGGGGCCTGGAACTTCCCGCTCTTTAAGATGTTCGGCGATCCCTTCAACACCATCGGTCTGGTCATCGACCCCAAGATGCACCAGGGCTTCAAGTTCGAAGTCCACGACCTTATCGAACACAAGAAGATCATCTTCTCCCTGCCCGAAGAGCTCTATGACATGCTCGTCTTCATCGGCGCGCCGGGGCACTACTGCATCAAGGGCATCTACAACAAGGCCACCGGGGAGATCGCCGCCGTCTCCAGCACCCAGCGGCTCAACCTGATGGCCGGCCGCTACGTCGGCAAGGACGACCCGGTGATGGTGGTCCGCTGCCAGAGCGGGCTGCCGGCGGTCGGGGAGGCCCTCGAGCCCTTTGCCAACCCCCACCTGGTCTCCGGATGGATGCGGGGTTCCCACACCGGGCCTTTGATGCCGGTCGGCCGGGCCCAGGCCACCCCGACCCGGTTCGATGGACCGCCGCGAGTCGTCGCCCTCGGCTTCCAGCTGGCCAACGGCAAGCTCGTCGGGCCGCAGGACTTCTTCGCCGACGTCGCCTTCGACGGGGCCAGGGCCAAGGCCAACGAGATCGCCGACTACATCCGTCGCCTCGGGCCCTTCGAGCCGCACCGGCTGCACCTCGAGGAGATGGAGTACACGACGCTTCCCGACGTGATGAACCGGATCAAGGATCGCTTCCAGGACCTCGGCGACTGAAGGCTGGGCGGATACGGCGGTGCCGACGCCCCCGGGCGGTGCCGACGGGGATCACTGATGGACTCAATGAGGGCAAGCTTCAGCGACAGGGCGTCCCCGCGGGGACGCCCTGTCCGCGCCTCCCGTGGGCCCGGGCCGCGGCGCCCCGGCGGGGCAAGGGATTTGGGACTCCCCGGCGGAGCAGGTAAGAAGGATTGCGGCCGGGCCGGTCTAATCTTCTTAGGTATTTCCGGAGAGATGGACAGCCTACTGCGAGGAGGCAACCAGTTGATCAAGATCGTCACCGACAGCGCCACCGATGTGCCCGACGACCTGATCCGGCGATACGGCATCACCAGCGTGCCGAACTACGTCCGGATCGGGCAGCGGGTCTACCGGGACATGGTCGAGATCGACCAATCCGAGATCCTCCGACGGATGGTCGTCGACAAGGTCGTCGTCAAGACCTCCCAGTGCTCTCCGGGGGACTTCCTCCAGGCCTACCGCGAGTTGACCGCCGATGGCTCGACGGTGATCTCGATCCACCTCTCCTCGAAGCTCAGCGGGATCTATCAGTCGGCCACCCTGGCCCGCACCATGCTGCCCGACCGCGACATCCACGTCGTCGACACGGGGACGGGTTCGATGGCCTCGGGCTTCGCCGTCATCGCCGCCGCCAGGCTGGCCCATCTCGGGAAGACCAGGGAGCATATCCTTCAGGCGGCCAGGGCCATGGCCGAGCGGGCCCGCATCTTCCTGACCTGCGACTCGCTGGAGTGCATTTGCCGCAACGGCCGGATCAGTCGGGCCCAGGCCCTGATCGGATCGCTTTTCAGCATCAGGCCCGTCCTCTCGGTCCAAGACGGCGTCCTGGCGGCCGTCGACCGGGTCCGCGGGGCCCAGAAGGTCATCCCGAGGCTGGTCGAACTATGCCGCCAGCACATCCCGGAGGGGACGCGGGTGAGCGTGGCCGTGGGCCACGTCGACGTCCTCGACCGGGCCAAGGCCTTGGCGGCCGAGCTTCAAAAGGTCCTCAACATCGGGGAGATGTTCATCTTCAGGACCGGGGCGGCGATCACGGCCAACCTGGGGCCGGGAACCTTCGGGGTGATGTTCTGCCCTGAGGAACCCATCACCAGCTGATCTGGGAGGAATGATCCGGATGAACGGTCTGATCCTCACCGCCGCCGTCGTCGTGGGGGCCTACCTAGTTGGTTCGTTCCCCTCGGCCTATGTGATGACCCGCCTCTTCGGTAAGGGTGACATCCGCAAGATCGGCAGCGGCAATCTGGGCGGGATGAACACCGTCCGCAACGCCGGTCGGGTCCCCGGGGTCCTCACCGGCCTGTTCGACTTCGGCAAGGGGCTCCTGGTGGTCTACCTGGTCCGTCACCTGACCGCCGACCCGTACCTCCCGCTGTGGGCGGCAGTGGCCTGTGTCGCCGGCCACAACTGGATGATCTACATGGGCTTCCGAGGCGGCAAGGGCCTCGGGGCGACCATCGGGGCGCTCCTCCTCCTCGCGCCGCTGGCCCTGCCGGTGGCCCTCGTCGTGGCCGTCTTGGCCAGCCTCGCCCTCAAGGACTCCTACGCCGGGACGGTGGCCGGGGTCGCCTCCATCCCCGCCTCCCTCTGGTTCATCTATCAGGACCCGGTTCGGCTGCTCTTCGGGATGGCCCTGGCGGCGGTGATCATCGCCAAGCATGTCCCCGACCTGAAGCGGTTCGCCGCCGGGAAGAAGGAACTTATCTAGAGCCTGTCGGGTAAATGCCCAATAAGATAGGATTTACCAGGCCAGACAGAGAACTGGTAAGGCATGAACACATTCATCCCTTACGATCCCAAGCAACTGTTCCTGTTGCCCCCCGACATGCGGGACTGGTTGCCGGAAGGGTCTTTGGCCCTCTTCATCAGCGATGTTGTGGATTCCCTGGACCTTTCGGGCATCTTTCGCGCTTACGAGGGGGATGGCCGCGGCCGCCCGGCGTACCACCCGGCGATGATGGTCAAGCTCTTGCTCTACGGGTACTGCACGGGCAAAGCGTCATCCCGCAAGATCGAGCGGGCCACGTGGGAAGATGTGGCGTTCAGGGTCTTGGCGACGGACCAACATCCGGACCACGACAGTATCGCGGCCTTTCGTCAGCGGCACCTCGGCGAACTGCGGAAGCTTTTCCTGCAGGTATTGAAGATGTGCCAGGCGGCCGGCCTGGTGAAGCTGGGTCATGTGGCCCTGGACGGGACGAAGGTGAAGGCTAACGCGTCCAAGCACAAGGCGATGAGCTATGGGCGGATGGTCGAGACGGAAGCCCGGCTCAAGCGGGAGATCGAGGAACTGCTGAGACTGGCGGAACGGACGGATGCGGCTGAAGACGCCAAGTTCGGCAAGGGACGGTCCGGGGATGAGTTGCCCGAGGAATTGCGGCGGCGGGAAAGCCGTCTCTTAAAGATCCGGGAGGCCATGGCCCAGTTGGAAGCCGAGGCGAAGGGCGAAGCCGAGGACAAAAAGCAAGAGGCCGAGGAGAAGCTGGCCGAGCGTGAGCGGCGGAAGGACAAGGGCGACAGACCTGGCGGCCGGCCGCCGGCGGTCCCCGACCCGGACCTTGCTGTGCCCAAACCCAAGGCCCAGAAGAACTTCACCGATCCCGATTCACGGATCATGAAAGACTCGGCCAGCAAGGCCTTCGAACAGGCTTACAACGCGCAGATAGTGGTGGATGGAGAGGCCCAGGTGATCGTGGCCGCGGCGGTCACCCAGGAGGCCAATGACAAAGGGCAACTCGTGCCGATGCTCGAAGAGACCGCCAAGAACCTGGGACAAATGCCGGGGACGGTGTTGGCCGATGCTGGCTATTTCAGTACTGACGCGATGGACAGAGGGCTGTTCCATGGAGTGGACTTCTACGTCCCGCCGGATAAACAAAAACATGGGGATGGTCTCTCTCCGGTCACCGACCCGGTGCCGAAGGATGCTCCGATGACTGAGCGGATGCGCCATAGACTGCGTACGGAACACGGACGAGAGATCTACGCTAAGCGCAAGGCCATCGTGGAGCCCGTGTTCGGACAGATCAAGGAGGTCCGCGGCTTCCGCCGTTTCTCATTCCGTGGACTCACCAAGGTGACCGCGGAGTGGGATCTGATCTGTCTGACCCACAACCTGCTCAAGCTATTCCGAAGTGGACAGCGTCTCCTGATCGCTTCCGGATAGACGACAGTGTGGGTCGGATGCCTCAATCCATTCCCACAAGGGTGAATCAGCAGCCGTGAGCGCATAGCCAATCGACCAAACCAACTCAAATCCACTGGTTTCTTTTCCGATCCCGTATCAAACCGTTACCAAATCACTTGTTTGCCCGACAGACTCCTAGGCCCCCATGCTTTGGAAAGGTTGGTTTAGCCTGGCATATTCCATAAGAAACGCGGGGGGACCCAAAATCCCCCCCAGGGTAGAGGACCGCTCCACCCAGCCGCGCTAGGACTACATGCCCCGTCACGCGCCCGGAGACAAAATGGGGTCTTTCCAGCCCCTACCTAATGAAGCAAGCCAGCTAGGCCCCCGATGGGTGGTGCAGTCGCTTTGGGTCTCGTACCGCACTGGCTTAGCTGGCTGCCTACGATGTCAAACGTGGGCCGGTTCTGTGCAACCTCCCTGGGGGTGGTCCCTCGGGAATTAGGACAACCAATTTCGAGCTGAGCCCTGGGTAGGCGAAGCCAGCCAGGCCCAGTATCATCATGGCGGCTGACGACGCCTTCAGAAGGGCCCTCTCACCTGCGTTCATGGGATGCTACATCCTAATGCGGCGGATAGAGCGGGTCGTCCGGGAAGATGAACCCGAGCCCGTACGCCTGGGCCACGGCCTTGATGATCCAGTATACGATGCGCCAGCCGGCAAAGACACCGACGGCCAGCAGCACCCAAACGACTAGCTTGGACCGCTCCCTGAGGCGCTTCAGGTCCTCTCGGATAGCCTGTTCTATCGTGCGCCTGTCCGGGAAGAGAAGACTCAATTACTCATCACCGCCTGACAAGCCTACGCTGATTGTGGGGTTAGTATTTCCGCGTACATCCGACCACAGTCGTTAGGCGTAGGCCTTCTTCGCCCTACGGAGTTCCCGTGACACAAGGGCGATCAGGTCCTTGAGAGCTTCCCTGAGGTCGGG
>DASXUT010000168.1 GCA_036504675.1 Bacillota bacterium
GAGACCTATCTACGTCAGAAGAACCCCGGTTGGCAAAAACTCATGAGCCAACGCTAAACCAGTCGCGGAAACGCTGAGGGTGACATTTTCTCAGTCCCGTTATGCGCTTATACAGGTGACATATTCACTGTCCATTGACACGCGTCCGATTGGCCGGCGAAATCACCCAGAATATAGATTCTCCAACACCTTCCGGTCTATTCGCTCTGCCTTTTCGCGTCTCCAACCGCTCGGTTTCCCGCGACCGTTAGGGGCGCAAAAAAGAAGCCTCATCGGCTTCGTTGAAAGCCGGAACCAGTAGCCCCCAGGGGATTCGAACCCCTGTCGCCGCCGTGAGAGGGCGATGTCCTAGGCCTCTAGACGAGGGGGCCATCGAGCATTGATAATTATACCTCACGTCGGTCGACTTGTAAAGTCGGCCGCCCAGTCAATCATCCTTACTTCTGGCTCGGCTTTTGCCGAGAGTGGGGGTCCTGCTGGGGAGGATGGATTCGAACCATCACAAACAGATCCAGAGTCTGTCGTCCTACCATTAGACCACTCCCCAGGGTCGGCAGAAAACTTCCATATTAATGGCTCAAAGTTCGTTCTTCGTTTGCCCTTCGTTCGTTGGCGCTCCGCCATCGCGACGTTTGTTTGTCTCTCGCCGTCGTGACGTCGCTCGAGGTTCGCCCCCGGCGACGCTTTTATATTATAGCACCCGAGTTTTGTTTGCGCAAGGCAGCTCGGCCCGGCGCCGGCCACCGTCAAATCGTATTGTTGGCGTCATCCCGGTCGGCCATCCGGCTACCCTTCAGGCCCCCGGTGAACCGCTCGACAGCTTCCCCGGCCAGGGTCCGCCGGCACGCACCAGTGCGCTCGCCCGGGCCAGGCGCCCGAGGGTCCGCTCGCGGCCCAGGAGCGCCAGGATTTCGAAGAGCGACGGGCCGGCGGTCCGGCCGCTGAGAGCCACCCGGGTCGGGTGAATGAGGGCTCCACCTTTGAGTCCGCGGCCCTCGATGAGCCCACGATAGGCCGCCTCACAGGACTCCTGATCGAACCGCTCCAGTCCGGCCAGGATCTCGCGGGCCTGATCGAGCAGGTCCGCCACGTCCGGCTGGCTGAGGTACTTCTGGACGCCCTTGGGATCGTAGTCGAAGTCGTCCCGAAAGAAGTAGGCCGCCGCCTCCGGCAACTCCCCGAGGGTCTTGATCCGGTCGCGGAGGCTGGTCAGGATGGCCTTGACGTAGTCCCGGCGATCCTCGGTCACGGGCTCGCCGATCAGGCCGGCTCGGATCATGAACGGAAGGGCCGCGTCGGTCAGGCGGTCCAGGTCGATGGTCCGGATGTAGTGGCCGTTCATCCAGGTCAGCTTGTTGATGTCGTAAATGGCCGCGTTCTTGGACACGCGATCGAGGGAGAACTGCTGCTTCATGTCCTCGAGGCGGAGGACCTCCTCGCCGCCCTCGGGTGACCAACCCAGGAAGGCCAGATAGTTGACGATGGCTTCGGGAAGGTAGCCGGCCTCCTGGAACTCCTCGACCGAGGCCGCCCCGTGCCGCTTGCTGAGCTTGGAACGGTCGGGGGCGAGGATCATCGGGACGTGGGCGAAGGCCGGGCAGTCCCAGCCGAAGGCCCGGTAAGCCACGATCTGCTTGGGCGTGTTCGAGAGGTGCTCATCGGCCCGGAGGACATGGGTGATCCCCATCGTGTGGTCATCGATGACGCAGGCGAAGTTGTAGGTCGGGGTGCCGTCGGACTTCATGATCACGAAGTCGTCGAGCAGGGCGTTTTCGAAGACCACCGTCCCGCGGATGAGATCCTCGACCACCGTCGTCCCCTCGGTCGGGACCTTGATCCGGAGGACCGGCCGGCGACCATCGGCGGCCAGCCGGCGCTTGTCGTCTTCGGTCAGATCCCGGCATCGCCCGTCGTAACGGGGAGCCTGCCCCAGGCGGCGGGCTTCCGCGCGCCGCTCGGCCAGTTCCTCGGGGGTACAGAAGCATTCGTAGGCCGCGCCCAAGGCCGTCAGGGTCTCGGCGGCCTGGTGGTAGAGGGCCAGCCGCTCGGATTGGAAATATGGACCCACTGGACCACCCACCCCGGGGCCCTCGTCCCATTGCAGGCCGAGCCACTTCAAGGTGCTGGTGATCTGACGGGTGGAGTCTTCGATCTTGCGGGACAGGTCCGTGTCTTCGATCCGGAGGACCAGTCGGCCCCCGTTCCTGGCGGCGAAGAGCCAGTTGAAAAGGGCCGTGCGGGCGCCCCCGATGTGCAGATACCCGGTCGGGCTGGGGGCGAAGCGCACCCTGACCGCCCCCGCTGCCCCCGCAAAGGCGGCCCCGCCGATCTTCTCGAGCTCGTCCATTCCTCGTTTCCGCCTTTCCCGATGCGCGCGCGATGAGCCGGGGTGCGGCCGCCGACCACAGTTTGCCTTTCTAAAGATAACCCAATTCCGGCCAAAACTCAAGCAAGGGATGGTTTGGGCCGGCGGCCGAATGGACGGGCGGCCCGCCGCCGGGCCGCCCATGGAGAATCCGCCGCCATATCGATCGGGGACCGGTCTTGCGGGCTTCAGCCCAAGACACGTTGGAGGACGAACAATAGGATGACTCCCGGGACTCCCAGGAAACCGACGCCCAGGGCGGTTGCCGGGTTCAGGGCCAAGCGGAACCCGAGGTACTGGCCGGCCAGGTTGAGCCCCCAGATGGCGACCCCGCCGATGACCGCGTTGTAGAGGGCGTAGACCAGGAACCGCAGGGGCACCAGGAGCAGCCGGGCCACCAAGTACAGGAGAAGGATCCCGAAAGCATAAGCGATGATGAGGTTGTAGTCCACGTCCCCACCCCCTCCGTTTCAAGTCTATTGGGAGGGGGGACAGCTTATGACCGGACGGGCCGGGGGCCGGAGGCCGGGGGCGCGGTCGGAGCCGCGAACTGCGCCCGGGACCCGGGTCGCGCCCCGGATGTCAGGACTCCAGGGTCAGCCCTTCGAGCTTGGCCCGCTTGATCAGGAACATGTACTTCCGCTCGGTCGCCTCGAGCATGAAGATGGCGTGGTCGATGAGGTCCGGGTCGGTTACCGCCTCGAAATAGGACTTCGCCGCCAGCCAGTCCCGGCGGGCCTGCTCGACCGAGTCGCCGAAGCTCGGCGGACGGCCGACCTGGTTGTCGTGGTCGTCGGGGAAGAGCCGCGAGGTCACCGCGGATAGGATCTGATTGGGGCTCATCCTGGAAAAACGCCTCCTCGTGGAACGTGCCCACCATCATATGCAACGGCCCCGACCGTTGTCCCAAGGTGGGTGTCCCACGAGGAGATTGTGTGCAGAAAGGCGGTTACTTAACACCGTCGGCCGGCCGCCCGGGTCTTGCCGCGGCCCACTGGGCACGCCCGGCGGCATTCTACGTCAGATCATAGCTCGCGCCGGCCCTCCAGGGCTTTGCCCAGGGTGACCTCGTCGGCGTACTCCAGGTCACCGCCGACCGGCAGACCGCGGGCCAGCCGCGTCACCCTGACCTCCAGGGGTTTCATCAACCTGGCCAAGTACATTGCGGTGACCTCGCCCTCGGCGTTGGGGTCGGTGGCGACGATAACCTCTTTGACCCGACCGCCCTCGAGCCGGCGTAGAAGTTCCCTGATCCGTAGGTTCTCCGGGCCGACCCCGTCGAGGGGCGAGATGGCCCCGCCGAGCACGTGATATAGGCCGTTGTACTCCCTCGTCCGTTCGAGGGCCTGGACGTCCCTGGCTTCCTCGACGACGCAAATGATCGTCCGGTCCCGCCCATCACCGGTGCAGATCGGGCACGGGTCGACCTCGCTCAGGTTGCCGCAGACGCGGCAGTTGATCGTCCGCTCCTTGGCCGTCACCATCGCCGCCGCGAGGGCCCCGACATCCTCGACCGGCCGTGAGAGAAGGTAGAAGGCCAGCCGCTGGGCGGTCTTGGGCCCGATGCCGGGGAGCTTCTCCAGTTCGTCGATGAGCCGGGCCAGCGCCGGCGAATAGGACATCGGCCTACCTCACAACATGCCGGGCATCTTGAGCCCGCCGGTCAGCTTGGCCATTTCGGACTTGACCGTCTCGTCGGCCTTGCGAAGGGCTTCGTTGACGGCGGCGAGGATGAGGTCCTGGAGCATCTCGACATCCTCGGGATCGACCACCTCGGGTTTGATAGTCACCTTGGTGACTTCGTGGCGGCCGTTGACCGTGACTTCGACGACTCCGCCGCCGGCGGTCGCCTCGAAGGTTCGACTGGCCAGCTCTTCCTCGGCGCGGGCCATGTCCTGCTGCAGTTTCTGGACTTGCTTCATCATCTTGTTGAGGTTCATGCCCATGGTTTCTTCGCCCCCTAGCCTTGGTCGTCCACTTCCACCACGTCGTCACCGAAGACCTCCCGGGCCGCCTTGACCAGGGGATCCTCGGCCTTGCCGGCCTGGCCGGGTTCGGCCCCGGCCGGGACCTCCGCACCGGCCGCGACCTCGGCCTTGACTTCACCAGATAACCGGCAGGAGACGGCGACCTTCTGACCGAGGAGTTCAGACAGGAGCCCCTCGATCAGCCGGCGGTGCTCGTCCCTGGAGGCCAGGTCACGAAGGGCCGAGTGATTGAAGCCGATGACCAATTGCCTCCCGTCGAAGGCGGCTGGTTCGGCCTCTCTCAGCAAGGCGTGGGTGGACACACTCTTCTTCTTCAGTTGGTCGCTGAACTCAGTCCACTTGGCCTGGACCTGACCGAGCTGGTCGGCCGTGGCGGGGGGCGCCTTGCCGGGCGGAGAGGCGGCCGCCGCATGAGCCGCCGCCCCGGCCGGCGGCGAACCCTTGGCGCCGGGCTCGACCGCTTTCGATGGTCGTTTCGCCCCCGGCTTGGCCCGTGACGCAGATGCCCCCGCGCCCCTAGCCTTGGCCGGGGTTCCTTCACCTGCGGCCCGGGCCTCGTCTCGAGCGTTCTCCACCTCGGAGGTCGCCGCCGGCTCGGGACCTGCGGCTTCAAGAAGGGCCATCTCCAGGATCAACCGTGGCTGCCCGGACCAACGCATTTCGTTGTCGCGGCCGAGGAGGATGCCGAGAATGGCTCTGATTCGTCCGACCGCCAAGGCTTGCGCCGCTTCGGCCAGCTTGGCCGGGTCGGCCGAGAGGGTCAGGCCCGGGGTATCGGGGGACAGCCTGAGGACCAGGAGATCGCGGAACATGGCGACTAGGTCCTTGAGCAGTTGCCTGAGGTCCTCGCCCTGGTCGACCAGGGCGGCGACGGTCTCGAGGCAGCCTCGGAGGTCGCCCGCGGCGACGTAACCGGCTAGAGTCAAGAGGACGTCGTCCTTGACGCTGCCGAGGACCGACCGGACGTCGTCCATGGTCAATGGCCCGGTGGCAAAAGCCAGGCACTGGTCGAGAAGGGTGAGGGCGTCCCGCAATGAGCCCTCGGCCTTCCGGGCGATGGTCCGGGCCACCTCATCCTCGGCCGACACCTTGCCGGCCGCCAGGACCTTGCGCAGCTGGCCGTCAATCTGGCCGACGGTCAGCCGGTGGAACTCGAAACGCTGGCAGCGGGAGGTGATGGTCAACGGGACCTTCTGCGGCTCGGTGGTCGCCAGGATGAGGACGGCGTGAGGCGGCGGCTCCTCGATGGTCTTCAGCAAGGCGGCGAAAGCTCCGCGGCCTAACATGTGAACCTCGTCGATGATGTATACCCGGCGACCCCCGCCGCTCGGGGCCATCTGGATCTTCTCGCGGAGGTCCCTTATGTCGTCGACCAGGCCGTAGGAGGCGCCGTCGATCTCAATTACATCGATGGACGAGGCGTGGGCCACGGCGATGCAGGAATCGCAGGCGTTGCACGGTTCACCGTGCCGCGGCGAGCGGCAATTGATGGCCTTGGCCAGGAGGCGGGCGATGGTCGTCTTGCCCGTCCCGCGAGGACCGCAGAAGAGGTAGGCATGGGCCACATTACCGGTGGCCAGGGCGTTCTTGAGGGTCCTGACCACGTGCTCTTGGCCGACAACGTCGGCGAAGGTCTGCGGCCGCCATTCGCGGTAGAGCGCCAATCGAGGCACCAAAGCCACCCCCCTTATCCGCTAGTCTTCACCCACCCGGCGCTCTGACCCTCGCCCGGCGGTCGTCCGGCTCGTATTTCGCGCCGCGTCCCCGGTTTCCCTGCGTTGGCCGATCCGCCGGGTCGGCCGTTGAACCCGAGTTCGACAGTCACTAGGTAAAAGAATGGCGCAACTGGGCGCCAGAGAAGGGTTTCCACGATTGGGTCTTTTGGGGCGTGTATCTATGTGTCCGGGTCCGGCTTTTTCGCACCGGTTGCAGTGATACCAAGGATCCG
>DASXUT010000169.1 GCA_036504675.1 Bacillota bacterium
CAGTGGGCCTTCATCGCCTTCGCGGCGGCCAGGATGCTTGGGAGCTACGCCTTCCGGTACGTCGACCTGGTCGAGACCCGCCGCCCAGTGTATGATTCGGCTTGGAGGGGGGACGGCCACCCTTGGGCAGACCAGTCTCCGGCCCGACCAGACCCGGTCCGACCAAACCATCGCCCGAAACGGTCCTGAACGCCGCTTTGGCCCGCCAGAGGCGGAGCGGGGAGGGCGACCGCGTCGGGACGGGCGACCCCGTCTCCCGCCTCGTCCGGGAGGTCGCCCGCGGGCGCCGGCCCGAAGTCGCCGCGCTGGTCGCGCCGGCCGGGGGGTGGGCCGCCGCCGCGTCCGTCCGCGAGCTGCTGGCGGCCTACCGCCTCGTGCCCGCCGGCGGGGGGGCCTTCCGTCTGGTGCCCGGGCGGGGGCGCAAGGTCTCGGGGGCCTACTACACTTCCCCGGCTCTCGTCGACCGGCTCGTCCGGCTGACCCTCGATCCCCTCCTCGAGGGGATCACCGATTCGGCGGCCTTGAGCCGCCTGCGGATCCTCGACCCCTGCGTCGGCGGCGGGGCCTTCCTGGCCGCCGCCGGGCGCCGGCTGGTCGGGGCCCTTTCATCATGGGGCCTGGGACCCGTCGAAGCGGGGAAGGTCGCCGCCGGGTGCCTTTGGGGAGTGGACAGCGACCGGCTGGCCGTGGATGTCACCCGGGGCGTCCTCGGCGAAGCCCTCGGCTGTCCGAGGGCGAGCTTCGCCCACCGGGTCAAGGTCGGCGACGCCCTGACCATCAGGGTGGCCCGCCGTTACGATGCGGTCGTCGGCAACCCGCCGTGGGAGATTGTCAAGCCCAACTCGCGCGAGTTCTTCGCCCAATACGACCCGGGCTTCCGGCGCCTGTCCAAGCAGGCGGCCGTAGCCCGGGCCCGCGACCTCTGCCGCGACCCCCGCATCGCCGGGGCTTGGGCCGACGAGTGCGCGCGGGTCGAGGTCATCTCCCGCCGGGTCCGCCGCTCAGGGGATTTCCGGCACCAGGGTCCGAGCGGCGACGCCAATACTTATAAGCTCTTTATCGAGCGGTCTTTGGAACTGGTCCGGCCGGGTGGGCGGGTCGGGCTGATCGTCCCTTCCGGCTTCCACACCGACCTGGGTTCGCGAAACCTGCGCCGGCTCGTCTTCGAGGAGAACACGGTCGACTGCCTGATCGGCCTGGAGAACCGGCGGGGGCTCTTCCCGATCGACCGGCGTTTCAAGTTCGACCTGCTCGTCCTGACCCGGGGCGGACGGACAACGGCCTTCGGGGCCTCGTTCATGGCCCACGACCCGGATCAGGGTCCCGACCTGACCGTCAGCCTCGAGGACATCCGCCGCTTCGCCCCGATGAGCCTGTCTCTGCCCGAGTTCCGCACGGCCGAGGACGCCCGCGTGGCGGCGTCCATCTACGGCCGATGGCCGCTCCTCGGCCGGTCCGTCGAAGGGGCATGGGCCCTCGATTTCCGCCGCGAGTTCGACCTGACCGCCGACAGCCATCTCTTCAACGGGGACCGCCGTGGCCTGCCCCTCTGGGAGGGCAAGCTGATCAACCAGTACGACCCGGCCTTCGCCGAACCGCGCCACTGGGTCGAGGAAGAGGCGGGGCGGCGGGCCCTGGCCGGCCGCCGGCCCGAAGCCTCTGACCACCATCGTCTGGTCGTCCGGACCATCGCCGCCAGCACCAATCAACGGACCCTCATCGCCGCCGTCGTCCCACCCGGACGGTTCCTGGGCAATTCGCTCCTCTACGCGAGCCGCCGCCCGGCTCCCGCCCGGGGGCGCGCCCCGTACCTCGATGAGCTGCACTTCGCCTGCGCCCTTCTGAACAGCTTCGTCCTCGACTACCTGATCAGGCAGAAAGTAAGCACGAACGTCAACAAGTTCTTTCTCGAGCAGTTGCCCCTGCCGCGGCTCACCCGGGGTGACCGGCGTCTTGACGACATCGCCCGCTTGGCCCGGAGGCTCGGTGACGGGGAAGGCGGGGACGGATCACCGGTCCGGGCGGAGCGGGTGGCGGTGAGGGCCGTCGTGGAAGCCCGCGTGGCCCACCTCTATGGCCTGGCCGAGGCCGACTACCGGCACGTCCTCATGTCCCCGCACACCTTCCCGGCCGTCGACGAAGAGCTGAAGGTCGCTTGCCTCGAGGCTTTCCGCGGGCTGTCGGCGCTGCCGGAAGTCCCCGCCGCGGCGGGGGAACTTTGTTGACCGTCTGAGCGTCTGACAAGCTAGCCGAGGGAAAGGCGAATCCACTTTCAAGGCAGGCGTTCGAAGATGCGGACCTTCACCGCGGTCGCCATCGCCATTCTGGTCGTCGCCGGCGCCCTGGCGGGCTGCGCCGCCAAGGCGCCGCCGAAGCTCGTGCCACCGCTGGCTCCGAACATGCCGAACCTGACCGGGCTGAGAATGATCGACGCCAAGGTCGGGTGGGCCACCGGCGGGCTGTCCGTCCTCCGGACCGATGACGGCTGGGCCTCCTGGGCCGAAGTCACGCCCGGGCGGAGTGGATCGGGCGCGGCCCAGCCTCCAATCACCGCTTCCTATTTCCTCGACGCGACCCACGCCTGGGTGGCCACCGGCGGGGAGGGCGGACCGGTCGTCATCCACCGCACGGCCGATGGCGGCAAGACCTGGAGTGAGGCCAAGGACAAGCTTGGTGGGGTCGGCCTGCAGATGAGCTTTGCCGATGCCGCCACCGGCTTCGCCCTGGTCCACCTGGGGGCGGCCGCGGGGAGTGAGGAGGTGGCCGTCATGGCTACCACCGATGGCGGAAAGACCTGGAAGGTCAGGTTTCAGACCGACCCCCAAGGCGGTGGCAACGGTCTGCCCTTCGGCGGCGGCAAGAGCGGCTTGACTTTCGGGGACATTACGCATGGGTGGGTCACCGGACAGCAGCCCGTCGAGGGCCGGGCTTACCTTTACGCGACGAGCGATGGCGGCGTCACCTGGCGACTCTTCGACCTGAGGCTCCCGCCGGCCTATGCCCGCTCGTTCGTGATGACCCGGCCGCCGGTCTTCTTCTCGGCGGATGAGGGCCTGCTCCCCGTGACTTTCGGCGAACAGGGCCAGCCGACGGTCTTTTACGCCACCCACGACGGCGGCAGGACATGGGCCCCGGGGGCGCCCGTCTCCTCCCCAACCAACGCTTCCATCACCTGGAACTTCTTTGATCTCAAGCATGGCTTCGCCACCGACGGCGGGAAGCTCTACGCCACCCCGGACGGCGGCGTCAGTTGGCGCGACGTTAAGCCCGACGGGAACTTCGTCGGCGTCAGGCAGGTCGAGTTCGTCTCCGCCCAGGTGGGCTGGGCCTTCGGCGACGGAGTGTTGATCAAGACGACCGACGGGGGCAAGACCTGGGCGCCGGCGACGACCAGGTGATCGCCCCCGTCGCGTCATAGAAAGAACCGGGGCGGCCATCGGCCGTCCCGGTCTTCGTCAGGTTGCTATTCAGGTTGCTGTTGGGTTCTCTCGCTTACTGCAGGACGTAGACCTTGACGTTCTGGAACCCGAAGTTCATGACCGAACTCGTGCTGGCCTCGATGTAGATGTCGACCCGGTTGCCCTTGATGGCGCCGCCGGTGTCGGCGGCAATCCCGACGAACCCACCCGCGGGAAGCGCGGGATGGCGGTAGCCGGTCACGTAGACCTTGGTCCCGAGCGGGATGACCCGCGGGTCGACGGCGATGTAGCCGGGGCGCAGCCGGGAACCATCCCAGGCCGCGTAGGGACCCCACTTGCCGTTCGACTGGGGGGTGGCGTCGTAGGCCGTGGCCACCATGTTGAAAACTCCGCGGTAGGCCAGGACCCGCCCGTCAGGGGCGGTAACCGTGTTGCCGGACCGCGACGGGCCGCCGGAACCGGCGCCTGTCCCGTTCGAGCCGGTGCCCGGACGGCCGAGGGCCCGGTCGATGGCGGCGAAGGTCGCCGCGTCGACCACCTGGGTCACCTCGAGGCCCGCCTTCTTCTGGAAGGCGAGGATGGCGTCGGCGGTTTTGCCCATCACCACGCCGTTCACCGGTCCCACATCGTAGCCGAGGGCGGCCAGTCGGCCCTGAAGCGTCTCGACGGCCGAACCGACGTCACCGACGGTCAGCTCAATGGCTCCGTAGGCCCCGGCGATCATGTGGAAGTGATCGTTCAGGGCGGAGAGGATAGCCGACCGGGTGGGCGACCCGACGATGCCGTCGACGGCCAGGCCCCGGTCGGCCTGGAAGGCCTTGACCCTGGCCAGGGTGACCGGACCGAAGTACCCGGTGTAGGTCTTGACCGGATAGCCGAGGAGGTCCAAGTCCGATTGAAGGACGGCGACCTGGCTCGACTGGTCCCCGTAGTGAAGGTAACCCGTCAAGGTCGCCGCGTTCGCCCCGTGCGGGGTGAAGATCAAGGCGGCTACGAAGACGGCCAAACCGGCGGTCCAGAAAAGACCGCGCTGCCAGTGTCTCATTTAGTCGACCCCTTCCCTTTTGTCAGCCGCCGAGGTTAGTTGACGGGTTAGGGCGGAGGTTTCAACCGCCCCCGAGCCCCTTTCGGTAGCGGGCTTGTCCGCGATGACTACACGCTCCGGAAATGGGCCTGCGCTCGTTCACCCCAAAAGATGTCCCCCGGTCCTCCCGGCGCCGGCGGCTGTCCGAACCGTCGCCGACAGCGATTGCCAGGAAGATTAGGCTGTATGGTAATGATACCAGGGAAGACTTCCAGCGTCAGCCTCTTGTAGCTGGCCTAACCTGGCCTGAGAAAGGCTCCCAAAGGAAAACGCCCGCTCTTCGGCGGGCGTTCGCATTATCTTGGGGTCTAAGCTGGGGTATTCCAGATTTAGGCACGACCGCCATGGTTCCCCCTCAGGCCAGGTGGCAGGCGGCCTCGTGGTTCGGGCCGAGCTGTCGGAGGACCGGCTCCTCCTGCTTGCAGCGCTCGACGGCATAACTGCAACGGGTGTGGAAGCGGCAGCCCGAGGGCGGGTTGACCGGGCTCGGCACGTCCCCCTCGAGGATGATCCGTTCGCGCCGGCGCTTCGGGTTGGGGATTGGGATGGCCGAGACCAGCGCCCGCGTGTAGGGATGCAGCGGGTGCTGGTAGAGCTCCTCACCGGGGGCGACCTCGACCAGCTTGCCGAGGTACATCACGCCGATCCGGTCGGCGACGTGCTTCACGACGTGCAGGCCGTGGGCGATGAACAGGTAGGTCACCCCGAACTCCTCTTGCAGGTCGGCCAGGAGGTTCAGGATCTGCGACTGGATCGAGACATCGAGGGCCGAAACCGGCTCGTCGGCCACGATCAGCTCGGGGTTCATGGCCAGGGCCCGGGCGATCCCGATGCGCTGCCGCTGTCCGCCGGAGAACTCATGCGGGAAACGGCGGGCGTGCGACGGCTGGAGCCCGACCTTGTCGAGGAGGTCCATCACCCGGCGGTCGCGTTCCTTGCCGCGGGCGATGCGGTGAAAGGCCATCGCCTCGCCGACGATGTCCATCACCGTCAGGCGGGGGTTGAGGGAGGCATAGGGGTCCTGGAAGATGACCTGCATCTTCGGACGCAGCCGGCGGAGTTCGGACCGGTTCAGCTTCATCAGATCGGAACCGTCGAACCAGATCTCGCCCGAATCAGGCTCGATCAGGCGGAGCATCGTCCGGGCGACAGTCGTCTTGCCGCACCCGGACTCGCCGACGAGCCCCAGCGTCTCGCGACGACCGATGGTGAAGCTGACGTCGTCGACCGCCTTGACGTGGGCCACCGGGCGGCTGATGATCCCGCCCATGATCGGGAACCACTTGACCAGGTTGCGCACTTCGACCAGGTGCTCGGCCGTGGGAGCCGGGCCCTGGGATTCGTCAGGCGCGGTCAGTCTCTCGGCCGGGAGGCTCATGACGGCACCCCCACATGGCCCCGCTTCCAGCAGCGGACCAGGCGTTCGGGCCGGTCGGGGAGCAAGGTCGGAGTCTCGGCCTTGCAGTGATCGAAGGCTTCCGGGCAACGCGGCCAGAACCGGCAGCCCGGCGGCAGTTCGATGAGGTTGGGGACGATCCCCTCGATGACGTGGAGCCGCTCGCGACCGCTGTCGAGGCGGGGGATCGACCTCAGGAGCCCCTGGGTATACGGGTGCAACGGCTCGTCGAAGAGATCGGTGACCGGTGACTCCTCGACGATCTGACCGGCATACATGACCACGACCCGCTCGGCCATCTCGGCGATGACCCCGAGATCGTGGGTGATCAGCAGGATGGACATCCCGAACTCCCGGCGGAGCCGCCGCATCAGGTCCAGGATCTGGGCCTGGATGGTGACGTCCAGGGCGGTCGTCGGCTCGTCGGCGATGAGCAGCTTCGGGTTGCAGGACAGGGCCATGGCGATCATCACCCGTTGCCGCATGCCGCCCGACAGTTGATGCGGGTATTCCTTGACCCGCCGCTCGGGGAGGGGGATGCCGACCAACTTGAGCATCTCGATGGCCCGTTCCATGGCTTCCCTGTACTTGACCTTCTGGTGCAGGACGATGGCCTCGGCGATTTGATCGCCGACGGTGAAGACCGGGTTGAGCGAGGTCATCGGCTCCTGGAAGATCATCGAGATGCGGTTGCCGCGGATCTGGCGCATCTCGGCCTCGGTCATGTCCATCAGATTCTTCCCGTCGAACATGACCACGCCTGAGGCGATCCGTCCGGGAGGACTCGGAATCAGGCGAAGGATGGACAGAGACGTGACGCTCTTGCCACAACCGCTCTCGCCGACCATCCCCAGGGTTTCCCCACGGCCGATCCGAAAGTTGACGTCGTCGACGGCCGTCACCAGGCCCTCCTCGGTCTTGAAGAGGGTCGTCAGGTTGCGCACCTCGACCAGCGTCTCAGCGGTCGGGCCCAGACCGACGGCGGCCTCCACGGCCCGTGGCTCCAAACCCTCGTTCATTGCCATCACCTGCTGCTTTCATTTGATGACCCGCCTGGCACCGATGTATTGTTTAGCCATGCTGGGGTTGAACTCCTTGTCGGCCGGGCGAAAACTGTAAATTACCACGCCTGGACCGGCCGCGTTGATGAATCGGCCCTCGCCGACGTAGATCCCGACGTGCGACGGGCCGGGTTTGGCGATGCTGAAGAAGACCAGGTCGCCCGGGCGCAACTCGGCGCGGTCGGAGACCGGGTCACCCACGCCGTACTGCTGGTCGGCGTCGCGGGGCAAGCGGTACCCGTTGAGCCTGAAGGCGAACTGGGTCAACCCGGAGCAGTCGAACCCCTTGGCGCTCGTCCCTCCCCACCGGTAGGGCAGGCCCAGGAAGAGCTTGGCCGTGGTGATGACCGCTTCCGGGCCGCGCCTGGCCGCGAAGACCTCGGCCTCGGCCGGGACGAAAGCGACGGCGGCCAGGTCGATCCAGCCCACTCGGCCCCCCGGGAGGCACACCCTGGCCAGCCCAGACCGGGGCGGCTCATCCGGGGACGGCAGGTCGGTGCCCATCGTCGCCTCGGCCAGGACCATCGACCCCTTTGACGCGCCCTCGTAGACCCAGGCCATCTTGGCCGCCACCACGGCCCTCCGGCCGGACCGCCAGGCCTCCACCCCGGCCTGGTCGAGGAGGTGGAGCCGCCCGCCTTCAAGCCAACCGAGGTAGCCGTCGGCCATCCGCACCAGGTACCAGCTTTCCCGCTCCTGGAGGAGGTCGACGACCGCCCCCAGGAGGGCCTGGGTGACCGGGTTCTTGCCGGAGTCCGACCCCGGCGAGGCGCCCAGGTCGCCGACGCCCACCTTGACGACCCCGTACTTCCTCTCGCCGAGGGCCGGGTCCGGCAGGAGGAGCAACCTGTCGACCACCTGGTGGACCCCGCGGAGCTCGGCCACCGGCGTGGTCACCAGTGGTCGGACCCGCTCCTCGCTGATGGCCCCGTCCAGGGCGACGACGCCGTCGGAAGCCGAGGTCCGGACCTCCGCGACCACCAGTCGGGAGTCCAGCCCCGACGCTTTGAGCGCCTCAGCAACCGCGTCCCGGGCCGCCGCGGCCAGCTTATCATCGGGGATCTTCGGCCCCCGCCGGGCCATCAAGGCCCCGAAGCCGAGACCGACAAGGAAGACCGCGCCGACGACCCCACCGATGATTATCAGCCGTCGTCTCGCTTTGCGGTTCAGTCTGGGCACGGCGGCAGCGAGCTCCTCTATGGGAAAATATCCCATTGAACCCTTCTCCATCCCCGCGGGGGGTTCCTCTTAGCCATGGCCGTCCAATTATCGGCGGGCCCGGGGACGGGACCGCGAAGCCGTCCGGAGGGCCGGGGCCCGGCCTGAGAGGGCCGCGGCCGGACCGTGGCGAAGTCCCCTACAGGGGTGCTGACATGTCGCGACGCGGATACCGACGCCACTTCAAGACCTTCAAAGACGCCTACGTCATGGGCCTGTCGCTGTTCCTCTGGAGCTTGGGCTACGGGCTCTATGCCTTCATCTGGCCGGCCTACGTCCGCGAGTTGGGCGGGAGTTCGGTCGATCTGGGCTTCCTGGTCGCCGTCAGCATGCTGGTGACCAGCCTCTCGGCGTTGCCGGGAGGGGCCTGGGCCGACCTCTACGACCGGAAATGGGTCCTCATCGCCAGCTGGGCGGTGGGGCTGCCGGCCCCCCTCATCTTCGCCTTCGCTCCCAGCTGGCAGTGGCTTATCCCAGGGCTTTTCTTCTACATGCTGTCATCCTTCTCCAACCCGGCCCTGCAGGCCTACATCGTCCACGGCACGCCGCCGGAGCGGCTGGGCGTCACCTTCAACCTGATCATGGGCGCCTTTCCGCTGGGCTTGGTCGTCTCCCCGCCGATCGGGGGCTGGTTGGCCCAGGGCCATGGGATGAGGCTCGTCTTCTATCTGTCTTTCCTGGCCTTCACCCTGTCGACGGCGGTCCTCTTTTGGCTCAGTTCGCAGCGAGCCCCGGCCCCGGAGGCCGGCCGGGGCCGACGGCCCGGGCCCTTCGACGTCCGCCTGTGGTTCCGCGGCTTCCACCGGAAGAACCTCGACCGCCGCGTCCTCATCGTCTCGGCGGCTTTCGCCACCGTCCTCGCCCTGCAGAACCTGGGCCTGCCTTTTTCCACGCCGATGCTGCGGGACCTGACCCACCTCGACCTGGGAGCCATCGGCCGTCTGGGCTCTTTGGCCTCGCTGTCGGCCTTCGTCTTCGGTCCGTTCTTCGGAAGGCTGGCCGACCGGGGCTCCTCCGGGGTGATGGTCCTGGCCCTCCTGACCTTCGCCGGGTCGCTGGCGGTGATGGCCGCCTTCCCGACGACGATCCAGATCATCATCATAGGCTTCGCTCTGCGCGGGGCGGGGGACGGGGCCCGGGGTTTGATGACGGCCGGCCTCGGCCGGGTCATCGGGGGAGCCGCCCTGGGCCAGGGTTACGGGGTCTACAACCTCCTGGTCGGGCTGTTCTCGGTCGTCACACCCTATGTCGGCGGCTGGCTCTACCGGCTGGGGCCGACCTGGCCGTTCTGGGCGACCGCGGTCCTGATCGCCCTGGTAACCGCGCCGGTGGCCGCCCTGGGGGGCGAGAACGAAAGGGTCAGGAAGAATGAGATCGGTCAGGAGGAAGATGCCGTTTCCTGACGAAGACTAGAGTTGGCCTTGGAGTCTTAGCGACTCCATTGATGTTGTGGGTCAGGCGCCGCGTGAGCGGCACCTGGCCCATTTCTTATGGATGTTGGACCCAGAATGACCCCGCGACGCTGGGCCGTGAGCCGTGATGTGGCAGCCCGCGTCGGCCAAGAAAGTTTTGCTTTTCGGCAGGAGTCTGGCCGGGCTCGTAGAACAACTAGCCTGGATTCAACCGGTCTGGCCAGCAGGCAGGCTGTACAGTTTGTCAAGACTCTTGTTTGCCAGATGTTTTCGTTTATAATGCTCCCTGGTGACCAAGTATGGACGCTCGCCGGGGGAAAGGGAGGGGCATCGGCTTGGACGCGGACACAGCCTTCACCGCGATCACTCGGGAACGGATCTACGAGAAGATCGTCAATCAGATCGTCGACTTGATCAGGCAGAACAAGTATCGGCCGGGTGAACCCATCCCCAGCCAGCGAGAACTGGCCGAGTTCCTCAATGTCAGCCGGACGGCCGTCCGGGAAGCGATGACCGTCCTCGAGAAGGCCGGGCTGATCGAGGTCCGCGCCGGGGCCAGGACGGTGGTTCGGGAGACCCCGCCGCCGGCGCCCCATTCCGAGCTGGACTTCGCCGGCCTGATGGACAAGGCCGACCTGTCGCAACTCCTTGAGCTTCGGATCATGCTCGAAGGGGAGATTTGCGCGGTGGCCACCATCAAGGGCACCGACGAGGAACTGGCCGCGGTGGCCGAGGCGGTCGATCGGATGGACAAGGCCATCGCCGGCGGGCGGCTCGGGGCCGACGAGGACTACACCTTCCATCAGCGGATCACCAAGGCCTGTCACAACCCGATCGTCCTGAAATTCTGGAACGCCCTCTCCGACTTGATCGGCAAGGAGATCCTCCATTGCCGCCTGCAGAGTGTGGCCGCCGGCCCGGCGCGGATGCGGATGGCGGCGCAAGAGCATCGCGACGTCGCCGAGGCCCTGGTCAGCCGGGACACCGACAAGGCCAGGGAGGCCATGCGACGTCACCTGGCCAGCGTCAAGTCCCGCTACGGAGTGTAGTCAAGGCTCACCAAGGAAGGCAGTGGCCCGCGGCGGGAGTCGCACCCCCCCGGTGAACCCATGGCCGAAGGTCAGTTGACCGGCCGACTGGTCTGGCCAGCAGACCGGTAGGCCAGCAGACCGGTAGGACGGGGGGCCTCGAGAGCCGCTGAGGCCAACAGAGCGGAGGGACCAAGCTTGGACTTGCCCAGCATGTACCGGCTTCGCCAGATCTTCCCCCGCCCCAAGGAGGGCGACCCGGCCGGGGCCGTGACCCGCGAACTCAAGGCCCTCGGCCTCGACCGGACCATCAAACCCGGCCAACGGATCGCCATCACCGCCGGGAGTCGCGGCATCACCAACATTTCGGCGATGGTCCGGGCGGCGGCCGACTTCGTCAAGACCGCCGGCGCCGAGCCCTACGTCGTCGCCGCCATGGGCAGCCATGGCGGGGCGACCACCCCCGGCCAGCTGGCCGTCCTCGAGAGCTTCGGGATTACCGAGGCGACCATGGGGGCCCGGATCGTCGCCGGCACCGAGACCGTCTTCCTGGGCCAGTCGAAGAGCGGCATCGACGTCCACTTCGACCAGTTCGCCTCGACCTGCGACGGGGTCATCGTCATCAACCGGGTCAAGTTCCACACCACCTTCACCGCCCCCAACGAGAGCGGCCTTCTCAAGATGCTCGTCGTCGGGCTGGGCAAGGAGAAGGGGGCGACGATGTTCCACGGCCTCGGTCAGGGCGAGCTGCCGGTCCTCCTGCCGGAGATCGCCCGGGTCATCTTGGAGAAGATGCCCATCCTCGGCGGCATCGCCATCATCGAGAACGGCTATGAAGAGACCGCCATGGTCAAGGGAGTCCCCAAGGCGACCATGGTCGAGGACGAGCAGGCCCTCCTGAAGCTCGCGGCCGGCCTCCTCCCGCGGCTGCCGGTGGACGACATCGATCTCCTCATCGTCCACGAGATGGGAAAGAACTACAGCGGCACGGGACTGGACACGAAGGTCATCGGGCGGATGCGCCTCGACCGCGTCCCCGAGCCCGAGCGGCCGGTGATCAAGAAGATCGCCGTCCTCGACCTGTCCGAGGAATCGCACGGCAACGCCAACGGCCTCAACTTGGCCGACGTGGTCACCAGGAAGCTGATCGCCAAGGTCGACTACGGGACCACGGCGGCCAACTGCATCGCCACCACCTTCATCCAGAGGACGGCCACGCCGCTGACCATGGACACCGAGAAGGAGGCCATCATGACGGCCTTCAAGAGCCTCGGTGCCGTCGAATGGCCGAAGGCCCGCGTGGTCAGGATCAAGAACACTCTGCACCTCGACGAACTGTGGGTTTCCGAGGGCGTGTTGGAGTCGGTCAAGAAGGAGGCCGCCGGCCGGTTTGACGTCCTCGCCGGCCCGGACCCCCTTGAATTCAACGAGGACGGAACTCTCAAGAGGGGGTGAGCGTTGACGTGAACGACGCAATCATCAAGGAACTGGGCAGGATTGTCGGGCCCGACCGCGTCCTGACCAAACTCGAATCACGCTACTCGTACGGCATTGACGCCACTTTTCATCAGGCCGCCCCTGACGCCGTGGTCAAGGTCCTATCGACCGAAGAAGTCTCCCGAGTCCTCAAGGTCTGCCAACGCGAGGGGATCCCGGTGACCCCGCGGGGGTCCGGGACCAGCTTCTCCGGCGGGCCGATCCCGCTGGCCGGCGGCATCACCCTGGCGATGCAGGGGATGAACAAGATCGTCGAGTTCTCCAAGGGCGATTGCCTGGTCGGCGTCGAGCCCGGGGTGATCACCGGCGAGATGCAGAAGATGGTCGAGGCCGAGGGCCTCTACTACCCACCGGACCCCCAGAGCGCGGACTTCTGCACCATCGGCGGGAACATCGCCGAGAACGCCTCCGGACCGCACGGGGTCAAGTACGGTTGCACCCGCGACTACCTCCTGGGCCTCGAGGTCGTCCTGTCCGACGGCGAGGTCATCAATGTCGGCGGGAAGACGATCAAGAACGTCACCGGCTTCGACCTGACCCGCTTCTTCTGCTCCTCCGAAGGCATGCTCGGGGTGATCACCAAGGCCTACCTCAAGCTCATCCCGAAGCCGGAGGCCAAGGTCGTCCTCCTGGTCATCTTCAAGGAATGGGCCCAGGGCGGCCAGGCTGTCGCCGATATCTTCGCCAACGGCATCCTGCCGACGACCCTCGAGATCATGGACGACGTCTCGATCAAGGCGGCCGAGGACTATGGTCACTTCGGCCTGCCGGTCGGGGCCGGCGCCCTGCTGGTCATCGAGGTCGACGGCTTCAAGGAGACGATGGAGCGCCAGGGCAACGCCATCGCCGAGATCTGCAAGAAGGCCGGGGCCCTCGAGGTCCAGGTCGCCCTGGACCCGGCCAAGCAGGCCGACGCCTGGAAGGCCCGGAAGGCCCTCTCGCCGGCCACGGCCAGGCTCGCCCCGACCAAGGTCTCTGAGGACGTCACCGTGCCCCGCTCGAAGATCCCGGAACTCGTCGTCAGGCTCAAGGAGGTGGGGAAGGAGATCGGCCTCCCGGTGGTCATCTTCGGCCACGCCGGCGACGGCAACCTCCACCCCGGCATCCTCACCGACGAACGCGACGCCGACCAGTGGGAGCGCGC
This sequence comes from Bacillota bacterium, assembly GCA_036504675.1. Classification (NCBI taxonomy): domain Bacteria; kingdom Bacillati; phylum Bacillota; species Bacillota bacterium. The sequence continues at coordinate 13,260 of DASXUT010000169.1, forward strand.
CCACCACGGCATCGAACTCTTCTTCAAGCACACCGTGGCCCTGGGCGGCACCCTCTCCGGCGAGCACGGGGTGGGTTACATGAAGGCTCCCTTCCTGCCCCTCGAGTACAGCGAACGGGCCATCCGGCTGATGAAGGACATCAAGAACGCGGTCGATCCCAAGGGGATCCTCAACCCGGTCAAGATGTTCCCCGACGCGAAGAACCCGCTGAAGTCATCGGCGGCCGACTGAGGGGGGGAGCGCTTTGAGCCCGGAAGAACTGGAGCAAAAACTGATCCAATGCACCCGCTGCGGGACTTGTCTCAAGGACTGTCCCGTCTACAAAGAAACCCTCGATGAACAATACACGGCCCGGGCCAAGATCAACCTGGTCAAGGCGATCTACTTCCACGACCGGATGAAGCTCGACAACGACCTTCGCGACATCGCCGAGATGTGTCTCCTCTGCAAGTCATGCCAGACGGCCTGCCCCAACAACGTCGACGGACCGGAGTTCACCCTCTTCCTCCGTGAGCAGATCGTCGGCCGGTTCGGCCAGTCCGGGATCAAGCGGACCATCTTCAATAGCCTGCTGCCGAAGCCGGGCCTCCTCGGGTTCTTCGCCCGCCTGGCCGCTTTCGGCCAGGCGCTGAGCCTCGACCGGGTGGCCGGCGCGGTCACCGGCCGCAACCTCAGGAAGATCATCGACTACGCCCCGAAGGTCTCGGCGCGGTCGTTCTCGGCTATCCACCCGGCCGGCACCGTCCTCGCCCCGCTTGGGGGAGGCCAGCCAAAGGCCCGCGTGGCCTACTTCTATGGCTGCGTCACCAACCTGGTCACCCCACCGGTCGGCCAGGCCACCGTGGACGTCCTCCGCCGCAACGGCTACGAGGTCGTCATCCCCGCTCAGAGCTGTTGCGGCGTCCCGGCTTCAGCCAACGGCGACTTCGCCGCGGCCACGCAGATGGCCGGCGACAACATCAACTCCTTTCTCAAGGCCGGTTTCGACTGGGTCATCGCCGACTGTGCCTCGTGCAGTTCGACCCTAAAGGAATACGGCCAGCTCCTCGGCCACGACCAGGCCAAGGCCTTCGCGGCCAAGGTCCGTGACATAAACGAGTTTCTCGTCGCCGAGGGCTACGACAGGGACGGCCTGGGAGAGGTCAGGCTGACCGTCACCTATCACGACCCGTGTCACCTGAAACGCTACCAGAACATCGCGGCGCAGCCGCGGGCGATCTTGAAGAGCATCCCGGGGGTCACCTTCAAGGAGATGAAAGAGGCCGACAAGTGCTGCGGTGCTTCCGGCTCCTTCGTCCTGACCCATCACGACATCTCCCTGAGGATCGGCGACAAGAAGGGCCAGAACGCTTTGGCCACCGGGGCCGACGCGGTCGTCACCGGTTGTCCGAGCTGCCGGATGCAAATCGCCAACGCGACCAGGCGGGCCGGTCGCGAACTCCCGGTGCACCACCCGGTCGAGCTTCTGGCCTGGGCCTATGCCGCCAAGTCGGCCGGCGCCCGCCGGGCCGCCCAGAACATCAGCGAGGGGACCGTCCAGAACAGGGCCGTGGCCGGCGGGAAGTAACCCCAGGCCCACGGGACACGAGATCTGACAAGGGGTGTTCGACATGGCAGACAACACGGAACTGCGTTTCACCGGGACCGGCGGGCAGGGGCTCATCCTCGCCGGGATCATCCTGGCCGAAGCGGCCGGGCTGTATGAAGGCAAGAAGGTCATTCAGACACAGTCCTACGGACCGGAAGCCCGCGGCGGGGCGTCCCGCGCCGATGTCGTCATCGGGCCCAGCGAGATCCTCCACACCGAGGTGGAGCAGCCCGACGTCCTCCTCTGCCTGTCCCAAGAGGGCTGCGACAAGTACGCCAAGACGGTCAAGGACGGCGGGGTCCTGATCATCGACCCACTCTTCGTCAACCAGCTCCCCGAGGTCAAGGCCAGGGTCTACAAGGTCGAAGCCACCCAGACCGCGATCAATCTCGGCAAGAAGGTCGTCGCCAACGTCGTCGCCCTCGGGGCCATCTGTGGGGCGACCGGCGTCGTCGGCCTCGAGTCGCTGAAGAAGGCCGTCCTGGCCCGGGCCCCCAAGGGCACCGAGGAGCTCAACGAGAAGGCCCTTGAAGCCGGTTACCGGGCGGTGAAGGCCTGATGCGACTGTCTGAGTTCCGCGGCAAGAAGGTCCTTCGCGACGCCGGGCTGCGGGCCCCCAACGGGGCCACCGCGACCACCCCGGTCGAGGCCCGGCGGGCCGCCGCCGACCTGGGCGGCAAGGCCGTCGTCAAGGCGATGATCCCGGTCGGCGGAAGGGGTAAGGCCGGACTGGTCAAGCTGGTCAGCAGTCCAGCCGATGCTGAGGCGGCCGCCGCCTTCATCCTCGGCCAGGTCCACGGCGGTCACACCGTCACCACCCTGCTCGTCGAGGAACAGGTCAGGGTGAAGAACGAGCACTACCTGTCGATCATCCTCGACAGCTCGCGGCGCGGCCCGGTGCTCATCTTCTCCCCCGAGGGCGGGATGGACATCGAGCAAGTCGCCGTGGAGAAGCCCGACCGCCTGGTCAAAGTCGAGGTCGACCCGGTCACCGGGGCCATCGCCCGCGACTTCTCCGTCCGCCTGGCCGGGCTGGCCCTGCCGACCGCGGTCCTCACCGAGGTTGAGCGGTTCGCGATTCAACTGGCCCGCATCTATGTCCAGTACGACCTGCTCCTGGCCGAAGTCAATCCGCTGGTGGTCGACGCTGATGACCAGGTCATCGCCGCCGACTGCAAGCTGGAGATAGACGACTCATCGTTGTTCCGCCACCAGGAGTTCCAGTCGGAAGCCGAGGGCACCCTCTCGGCCATGGAAAAGGAGGTGAAGGGGCTCGGAGGGACGCTCATTTCGCTGCCCGACGGCGAGGTCGGAGTGATCTGCAACGGCGCCGGGATGGGCATGGCCATGCTCGACATGCTCAAGTCGGTCGGGCTCAGGCCGTCCAACTTCCTGGACACCGGCGGCGGGATCCGTTACCAGAGGATGAAGGGCATCACCACAGTCTTACTCCGCGAGAAGGACTTCCGCGGGGTCGTCATCAACCTCTGGGGCGGCATCGCCCTCCTCGATGAAGTGGCGCAGGCCATCATCGACGTCCGCGATGAGTACAGGCCGCCCTATCCGCTCGTCGTCAAGCTGGTCGGCAACAACCAGGAAAAGGCCCGCGGACTTCTGGAGAAGGCGGGCATCACGGTGGCGAAAGTCGTCGAGACCGAGAAGGCCGTGCAAATGCTGGCTGAGGTCATTGAAGGGAGGGCCACCGATGGCCGTACTGCTAACGCCTGACAAGAGGATCATCGTCCAGGGCATCACCGGCAGCGTCGGTTCGGCCCAAGCCAGGTGGGCCCTGGAATGCGGGACCAAGGTGGTTGCCGGGACCAGCCCGGGCAAGGGCGGGCAGACCGTTGAAGGCCTGCCGGTCTACAACACGGTTAAGGAAGCCGTCGACCGCCACCAAGCCAACGCCTCGGTGATCTTCGTCCCCGCCGCCTTCGCGCCGGCCGCCGCTCATGAAGCGCTGGACGCGGGGCTCAAGTTGGTCGTCATCATCACTGAAAACATCCCCGTCAAAGACACCCTGGCGATCCAGGCCCACGCCGCCGAGACCGGCGCCGACGTGGTCGGTCCCAACTGCCCCGGCCTGCTCACCCCGGGGGTCGGGAAGATGGGGATCATCCCCCACAACATCACCCGCAAGGGCCGGGTGGGGCTCGTCTCCCGCAGTGGGACCCTGGCCTTCGAGGCCTGCGCCGACCTGACCGCGGCCGGCTTCGGTCAGTCGACGGTGATCGGCATCGGCGGCGACCCGGTCCCCTCGATGCCCTTCGTCAAGGCCCTGCAGCTCTTCGAGGCCGACCCGGAGACGGACTACGCCGTCCTGGTCGGTGAGATCGGCGGCTCGGCCGAGGAGGAAGCGGCGGAGTACATCCGCCAGATGCACAAGCCCGTGTTCGCTTACATCACCGGCCGTTCCGCCCCTCCGGGCAAGAAGATGGGGCATGCCGGCGCGATCATCCGCGGCAGCGCGGGGACCGCGCAAGGCAAGATCGCGGCCCTCGAGGCCGCGGGGGTGCGGGTGGCCGACACGCCGGCCGGAGTCCCCCAGCTGATCAAGGAGTACGCGGCCCAGACCGCGGCGAGTTGACCCGGGGCCCCGACCCCAAGGACGCGTTCGATCGACGAGAAGCACGCCCAGCACGCCAGCAAGTACATCGTTCGCAGCCAAGAAAGGAGTGACTTCAGCAGCCATGGCAAGCAAGCCTGAAGCCGCAACCGCCACGAAGCCCGCTGTCAACCAGCAGAGAGCGCTGATCGTCAAGGCCGTCGGGTTCGTTCTCGGGCTCATCGTCTGCGCTTACATCTGGACGCGTCCCCTCCCGTCGGTCCTGAAGCCCGGCGCCATGCAGGCCCTCGGGATCATGGTCGGGATGGTCGTCTGGTGGGTCTTCCAGGTCTTCGATGAGTACGCCATCGCCCTGATCTTCCCGACCTACCTGATCGCGGCGAAGATCGTCACCCCGGCGGTCGCCGTCGGCGCGCTGACCCAGTCCACCTGGTGGACCCTGATCACCGCCCTGGCCATCGGCGTCGTCGTCGTCAAGTCCGGCCTCCTCAAGCGCATCGCCTACGGCATGTTGCTCCTCTTCCCGCCGACCTATCGCGGGCAGTCCCTGGCCTTCGTCTTCAGCGGTATGATCACCGCCCCGTTCATCCCGACGGCCCTCGGCAAGATGGCCATCCTCAACCCGATCGCCCTCGAGGTCTCCCGCGGCCTCGGCTACAAGGACAACAGTTCGGGTTCGGCCGGCCTCGGCATGTCGGTGTGGATCGGCTTCTCCCTGACCTACTTCCTCTTCCTGACCGGCTCGACCACCCCCCTCGCCCTTCAGGGCATCCTGCCGAAGGGCATCAAGGAAACCGTCAACTTCACCTCCTGGATCGTCGCCGCCTGGCCGCTGGCCGTGACCGTCCTGCTCCTCTCGACCGTCGCCCTGTTCATCCTATACAGGCCGGAGAAGAACGTCAGCGGCACCCCGCGGACGGTGATCCGGGAGCGCCTCAGCGAGATGGGCAAGATGAGCCGCAATGAGTGGCTGGCCCTCGGCACCCTGCTCTTCCTGATCATCGGTTGGAGCACCGAGAACTACCACCACATCACCTCGGCTTGGATCGGCACGATGGCCCTCTCCTTCATGTCTTTCACCAAGGTCATGACCAAGGAAGACTTCAAGAAGATCGACTGGCCCTTCCTGTTCTTCCTCGCCGTGGTCATCAGCTTCGGCGATGTCTTCAAGGCCCTGGGCATCAGCACGTACCTCGGTACCCTGACCATCGGCTACCTGACCCCGTTGGCCGCGAGCCCGTTGCTCTTCGCCGTCGTTCTGGCCCTTGTCACCTACGTCCTGCGTCTGTTCATCGCTTCCTGGATCGCCTACATCACGATCATGATGACCCTCCTGACCCCGTTCGTGACGAGCATCGGCTGGAACCCGTTCGCCGTCGGCCTGATCATGCTGGCCGCCCTGAACACCTGGGTCCCCAGCTACCAGAGCAGCGTGTACCTGGTCGGTTACTACTCGACCGGGGGGAAGGCCTTCACCCAGCCGCAATCGTACAAGCTCGGTTTGGCCTACCTGGTGATCGTCCTGATCGCCCTGATCCCGACCGTTCCCTACTGGCACTGGCTGGGCATGATTCCCTGACCTGCGATCCCGAACAAGCTCGTGACGGCCCCCGGGGGTCGGCCTTCCGGCCCCCGGGGCACCGCTACAAAAGCCGTTGCCCCGCGCTCCGGGGTCCCGGCGCTAGCCCTGCGGAGGTGAAACCGTGGCCAAGAAAGGCATCGTCACCATCGATCAACGTCTCTGCAAAGCCTGCGGCATCTGCATCGAGTTCTGTCCGAAGAAGGTGCTGGCGGCGGAGGAGCCACTCTTGAAGGCCAAGGTGGCCGACCCGGACGCGTGTACCGCCTGCAACATGTGCATGCTTTACTGCCCTGATTGGGCGATCAACGTCGCGGAAGTCGGAGGCGATGGAAAGTGAGCAAGAAGGTCTTGCTTCAAGGCAATGAAGCCATCGCCGAAGGAGCGATCCGCGCCGGCGTCCGCTTCTTCGCCGGCTACCCGATCACCCCGGCCACCGAGATAGCCGAGCGGATGGCCGCCCGGCTGCCCGAGGTCGGCGGGGCGTTCATCCAGATGGAGGACGAGATCGCCTCGGTGACCACCTGCGTCGGCGCCGCCCTGGCCGGCAAGAAGGCCATGACCGCCAGCTCCGGCCCGGGCATCTCGCTCAAGCAGGAGAACATCGGGATGGCCGCCATGCACGAGTGCCCGATGGTCATCGTCGACGTCATGCGCGTCGGCCCGGCGACCGGCATGGCCACCCTTCCCGCCCAGCAGGACATTCAGCAGGCCCGCTGGGGCTCGCACGGCGACCGCGGGGTGATCGCCCTCTCCCCGTCGTCGGTGGCCGAATGCTATGACCTCGCCATCAAGGCGGTCAACCTGTCCGAGAAGTACCGGATGCCGGTGATGATCCTCTCCGACGCCGAGATCGGGCATGCTCGCGAAGCCATCGAGATCCCCGAAGAAGTCGAGATCATCGACAGGAAGCGGCCGGCCGTCCCCCCGGGCGACCCGCGCTACCTCCCCTACGAAGCCGACGCCGACGGCGTCCCGCCGATGGCCGACTTCGGAACCGGTTACTTCTGGCACTCCGAGGCCAGCACCCACAATGCCAAGGGCGACCTCGACGCCACCAACCACAAGACGGGCGCCTTCCTCCATCGGCGGCTCATCGACAAGGTCGAGAAGCACGTCAAGGAGATGACGTATTACTCCACGCGAAAACTTGACGATGCCGACATCGCCATCGTCTCTTTCGGGGTCTCGGCCCGCGCCTCGGCCGGCGCCGTCGAGATCGCCCGAACCGAGGGGCTCAAGGTCGGGCTCCTCAACCTCAACACCATCTGGCCGTTCCCGGAACACCTCATTGAGGACCTGGCGGGGAAGGTCAAGACGATCTTCGTGGCCGAGCTGAACGCCGGCCAGCTGTGGCGGGAAGTGAAGTTGGCGGCCAACGGGCGCGTGCCGGTCCACCACATCGGACGTTTCGACGGGCTGATCCTGACCCCGTCGGAGATCCTCGCCCGCATCCGGGAGGTGCTCTGAATGCCGACCAAGCTCCTGACCGCGAATGAGCTGAAGGACAAGTACATCGTCTCCCGGAACCTGCCGTCGATCTGGTGTTCCGGCTGCGGCGTCGGGACGGTCCTCGGGGCCACCATGCGGGCCATCGACAACCTCGGTCTGGACAAGAAGGACGTCGTCTTCACCATCGGCATCGGTTGCAGCGGCTATTCCAGCAAGTACGTGGCCTTCGACGTCGCCCACACCACCCATGGCCGGGCCCTGACCACGGCCACCGGGCTGAAGCTGGCCAACCCGAAGCTCAAGGTGATCACCCTGACCGGCGACGGCGACGGCACCGGCATCGGCGGCAACCACTTCATCCACGCCGCCCGGCGGAACATCGACATCACCGCCATCCTTTTCAACAACAGCATCTACGGGATGACCGGCGGCCAGTACTCGCCGGCCACCCCGACCGGCTCGATCTCTACGACCAGCCCCTACGGCATGGTTGAGGGTCAGATCGACCCATGCGAACTGGCCGTCGCCGCCGGCGCCACCTACGTCGCCCGGGCCAGCACCTACCATGTCCGCGTGCTGCAGGACCTGATCGCCAAGGCCATCGCCCATAAGGGCTTTTCGCTGGTCGAGGCGATCACCCAGTGCCCGAACCAGTTCGGCCGGCTGAACAAGATCGGCGCCGCGCCCGAGATGATGAAGCAGTACAAGGAGAAGTGCGTCCGGGTCAACAGCATCCGCGACGAGGTCCCCGAGGGCAAGCTCAAGATCGGCGAACTGTACAAGGCCGACCGCCCCGAGTACACCGAACTCTACGCCAAGGTCCAGGAGGAGGCCCAGCGTCGGGCCGCCGCCAGGGCCGCCAAGGGCTCATGAGCGCCGCCGGCCGCTCCGACCCGTTGAAGGCCTTCGGCGGGAAGACCCCCAGGGTCCACCCGACGGCGTTCATCGCCGAGGGGGCCCAGATCATCGGCGACGTGACCATCGGCGAGCAGGCCGGCGTCTGGTACAACGCCGTGGTCCGGGGGGACTTGGCCCCGATCACCATCGGAGCCAACTCGAACATTCAGGACAACGCCGTCCTTCACACCGTCCGCGGCGGGCCGATCGTCATCGGCGTGAACACCACCATCGGCCATGGGGCCATCCTGCATGCCTGCACGATCGGCGACGGAGCGATGGTCGGCATGGCGGCGGTGGTCCTCGATCGGGCCGTCGTCGAAGACGGGGCGATCGTCGGCGCCTGCGCCCTGGTGGGCGAGGGCAAGACGGTCGCCGCCAGGACGCTGAATGTAGGCGTTCCGGCCAAGCCGGTGAAGGAACTCGGCCCCGAGTCCGACGAAAGGCTGCGTGGACTGGCCGGCCGTTACGCCGACCTGGCCGCGGAGCACAAGAAGGAGCAAGGGGACTGACAAGCGAATCTCCGGAGTAAGAGACGGCCCCGACCGCGGGGCCGTCTTCTTATCGAAGGGAGGACGTACCCGCGGCCGAGATCCGACCGCGGATCCGTCGTGAGGTGCACCGACTTGAGCAACGGCTTACAGACCATCACCCGTGAGCGGGTCTTTGAGCAGATCGTCAACCAGGTTGTCGACCTCATCCGGCAGAACAAGTACCGAGCCGGAGACCCCCTGCCGAGCCAACGAGGCCTGGCCGAGCAATTCGGCGTCAGCCGGACGGCCGTTCGCGAGGCGATGAGCGTCCTCGAGAAGGCCGGGCTGATCGAGGTCAGACCGGGGGCCCGGACGATCGTCGGCCACGGGCCGCGGATGACCGGACCGTCCCTGGCCGAGAGCCTTGATTTCGCCGGGATCATGGATAAGGGCGACCTCCAAGACCTGATGGACCTACGCCTGATGTTCGAGGGCGACCTGGCCTATGAGGCCGCCGAGCATGCCACCGATGACGAGTTGGCGGCCATCAAGCGGACCGCCGACGATCTCGCCAGGACCGTCGCCGAGGGTCGACTCGGGGCCGATGAGGACTACGCCTTTCACGAGCGGATCGCCCGCGCCTGTCACAACGCCATTGCCTACCGGTTCTGGGGCACCCTTTCCGACCTCGTCAACCGGGAGATCCTTCACTGCCGCCTCCGGAGTACGGCCGAGGGGCGGACCGAGACGGCCGCTCGGGAGCACCTCCTGGTGGCCGGGGCCCTGCTGGCCCGGGACGCCGCGGAGGCCCGCGAGATGATGCGGCGCCACCTGATTCGAGTGAAGAACCATTTCGGGGTGTGAAGGAGAGGGATGACGATGCCCATCATCCAAGCTGACATTCTCGAGGGAAGGACCATCGAGCAAAAACGTGACCTGGCCAAGAAGCTGACCGAGGCGGTCATAGCCGCCCTGGGGGTCAAGCCCGAAGCCATTCGGGTGCTCATTCGGGAGAACAAACCCGAGCACTGGGCGAGAGGCGGCGTACTCATCTCCGACGAGCCCAAG
>DASXUT010000170.1 GCA_036504675.1 Bacillota bacterium
ACTGGTTCAAATCCAGTATCGCCCACAAGAGCAAAAGAGCAGGTCTGGATACATTTCCGGACCTGCTCTTTTTGTTTCTTGACGGTCAGCTTAGGTAGCTACTACTGCCGATCTACTGCCAGACGGTGAGTGCGGGGCTGACCGACAAACCTAGATGTAGGATGACACTGAAGTTCGCGCTGGGGGCATCCAAGCCTGCGTCAGGGACATTTGCGGTTGCACTGGCTACTCAGAGAGGGGGTATCACCTAGCCGTGACCTAGCAACAAAGGCCTGAAAGAGGTCACGAAGGAATCCATCAATGAAGTCACAACCCGAGAGTTCCCAAGGTCTTTGTCTTGCTGTCCAACTCGGGATTCGCGGGTCTGGCTGCCGGGAACTGACCGGTCTACGCGGCCGTCCAAGGTTTGAGGGGTTTCCATGGGGGAGGTCACCAATGAAGCGGCTTGCGTTCCTTGTCGCTCTCCTGCTGGTCTGGACGACCCTTGGCGGATGCAGCCCGCGCCCGCCGGTGCCAAAGGACGCCGACCGGGTGCTCATGGTGACGCGTCTTGGGTTCCTACTCTCGACCGACGGGCTGGCCCAGGACTTCCTGCACACTTTGCGCCAGGAGATGACCCATAAGGTCGAGGGCCAGGAACTTTTACCCACCGATTCGATTCGATTGATCATCTCGAAGGGGTTCTCAGGCCCGGGCCAGGCTCTGCTGTATGATGAGCCCCGCGGGCTCGTCTTCTGTTCGGAGGGGATCTACCGTCTCTCCCAGGAGTTGCCGACCTGGCAGTTGGCGCGGGATGACTCGATGTCCGTAAGGACCGGCACCTATGCCTTCTCCGGACCGGTGATGGAGTGGCTGGAGGCCGAGGGTAAGGACAGGGATATGGCCGCGGTTGTGGGCTGCGGCGGACTGATCGGCGGAGAGAAGATATTGCTCGTGACCGCGGGGGCGGAGCCGTCCGGCGGGAAAGTCGTCGACCTTGTCAACGCCGACTACCGCGAAGGCGCCTGGCGGCTCATGTTTGCGCTCAACGAATCTCAAGGAGAGACGGCCGCCCAAGGAGACGCGCCCCCGTTTTCCGGGTTCGTCGCCGTGTTCCCGGGTTCCGCCAAGATCGAGGTCTATGTGCTCAGAGAGGGCCTCTGGGGACAGAGGCCCAAGGGCGGACCCGTCAAGGAGGAGCGGATTCCGGTTCCGAAGTCGAATCCCCCGAGTTCGGAGCCGGCCGACGTCTGCCGGACCCTGTTTTCGGATTACCTGATGGGGTACAAGTCGGCCGCAGCGGATATCAGTTTCCGCCTGGCCGACTATCGCATCGATTCGGTGGAGTTCTGGCCCGAGAAGTCAGCCGCCGGACAGCTGACCTACCTGGTTAGATTCTCCGTCCTCCCGGCGGGTGAATGGAGCGTTTGGGGGGCCGGTGACGGCAGGCTGGACCCCGATGGCTGGATCGTTGGGAAGTCCTTCTTCGTGCATATCGCCGACGAGGGGGCGGGCTACCACATCGAGCTTCTGGACAACGGCAGCATTTAGTCCAAAACCGGTTGCTGGGGGTGAGCATTATGCGGGCTGTTTCCGCTATCCCAAGAGCCGTTCCCATAGCATGATGGGTCTCAACCCTAGCGGGATGGCCAATGAGGAATTGGCCGTGATGCCTGATGTCATTGTCGAGCCGACCGCTGCACAGTTGCTAGAGCGGGTAACAGAATTGGAATCCAGCACTCCTGTCTTTGACGTCTTGCTGGATCCGGCGCTAGAAAGAACCTTGCAGATTGCCATTGGAAGACCCTAGTTGGGGCCGTAAGCTGGCCCTCCGCCAGTGAATCATGACCCGTGTCGTTCGATCATGGGGATCTAGGTGAAACAGAATTCAATGGCAGGCATACCCCCGCGGGATACTCGCGGACCCGCTTCAGGACTGTATCCTCCGCCTTCGCTGCCGCGTCCTCCTGCATCGTTTCGAGGACGCGGCCATACCGCTGCATGAACATGCTCGGGTTCGAGTGCCCCAACCGTTTCGCGGCGACCTTGGAGGGGACGAATCGCTATTGAGGAGAATCCTACTCTCCGTCCTGATCGGTGTCAGGTTCTCCAGCGTGAGCCAGTCCCGCATGGGTGGCTCGCGGCGCCCGGTATTACGTCGCGTCCGGCCACTAGACCTGTAGAAAAGGGGGAGAACGCCATGCGTGGCAGGGTCTTCCCAGTCATCGCCCTGATTCTTGCGTCTATGGTCACAGGGTCCGAGGGGGGCGAGGGGTTCCGGTGGGATTCCGTAACCCCATGCCCATTTACGAGACCGGAGGTCTCAGACATGTACCACTTGATGCAGGAGTTCGGTCGTCACCGTGATCGGGTTTTCGAACCTCTACGGGCTTGCTCCATGGCACCCGGAAATGAAGCACCCCATAAGCTCACGCCGGCAAAAATACAAGCTGCCAGACTGAAGTGCCTGCCTTACGATGTCTTTGAGCAGCTTGTCGAGCTTGGGCTAAATGGCTGGAGTCTCGAAGAAGGGACCCGCATCGTTGCCGGGGCGGCGACGCAGCTTGAGGAGATGCCTGAATCCATCAGCGGGGTTTCAGCTTTAGCATGAAACGAACACAATCCCTCAACTCGATAATTATTGGTTTCGCAAGTAGGCGTTGGCTCGCGATTGCTGCCCTTTTTGCCTCCCTAATTATAGGCGGTCTTCTTGAGGCTTTCCCGGTGGGGCTAATGCAGCAAGCCGTTGACACCATAGCCCGATCGTCCAAGTGGTCGCTGGTAGTGGGCCTCGTTGGGGCCTGGTATGCCTGTCGGTTGGCTCGGTCAGCAGCCAGCCTTATCTCGGGTGTGCTGGCAGGCAAAATCGGCTCTGGACTAGGTAATGAGGTTAGCCAAGCCATGTTTCGGAGGCTAAGGGAAACCAGCTTCATGAGATTGAAGGCTGCTTCATCCTCGGAGACTGTGTCTCGTGCGGTCACCGATTCCTTAGAGTTGGGGAATGCGCTAACAAGACCACTTGTAACAATTGGCGAAGGAGCTTTCATTTTCATCTGGTCATTCGCGTTCTTGGCAAGAATTGACGCCTTGCTTTTGGCGGCATGTCTGCCGCTCGGGGTTTTAATGCTGTTGGCCGGTAGGTGGGTCTCTACGCTGAACCGCAAGACTCAGTTCAGGCATAAGGATTTTCGAACAAGGGCCGTTGACTGTCTCTTGGAGACGCTTTCAGGATACAGAGAGATAATGATCTTTAACCTTTGGGGTCACCAGTCTAGGGTCTTCGCCGAAGTTAGCCGAGGGGTTGCGGCAACGCAACAGAAGGCTTCAGCCCTTTCAAGTGGACTGTCAAGTGCCATGGACGCTCTCTGGCCCCTGGCCACTGTAGTTAGCCTGGGACTGGGAGGGTATCGCACTATGACGGGCCACTTGACCGTCGGTGGTTTACTCGCGTTCATGTGGTATGTTCAGTGGGTTCTGCATCCAATCAGCCAGATTGCTTTTTACCAGTCTGAGATCCAGAGTGGTCTCGTGGCCGCTCAAAGGGTACAGGAAATGCTGGACTGGTTCCCACCGCGTGAGACGCTGGGACGCACTGTCGAGATCCACCAACAGTTGGAAGCAAGAGGCGTCACATTCGAATACGAACAGGGAAAGGCGATCTTGCGTGACGTGAACCTTATAGTCCGGATAGGAGAAGTTGTCGCTTTAGTCGGGCCAACTGGGTGTGGAAAGACCACTCTCGCCGAAGTTGTCTTGGGTCTCCTTAAGCCGCAGTCGGGTAGCCTTCTTGTAGATGGACACAGAATTGACTCGTCGGAGGTATGTGGCTCGCCCTCGATTGCGGCCGTGTTCAGCGAGTCGCACCTGTTCGACCCCGACCCGCAAGCAAACATAGCTATGGTTAGAGCCCAATCGGGCTTGGGTTTGGCAGGAATGGATGGCGCCATGGGCGTTGGGGCCGAGATCATCGAAGACTTGCTCCCCAGTTCTCAGCCTAACGGGCTTTCCAGTGGTCAGCGCCAATGTGTGGCGTTGGCCATGGCGCTCGCACGGCAGGCAAGGATATTGGTGCTTGATGAGGCCACTTCTGCCTTGGACACCGCGACCGAGGAGCAAATCTATGCCAGATTGTCCAAGTGCCGCAGAGACATCGGGTGCCTGTTGATCTCGCACAGACTATCCAGTGTGATAGGCGCTGATCGGATCTATGTGATGGACAACGGGAGAATAGTGGCCTGCGGTCGCCACGAAGAGCTGGTTTCCAGCTGTGATCAGTATGGGCAGATCTATGCCGCACAGTTTGACCTGGGGGGTAGTCAATCGTGAAAGAGCGGTTGATTGTGGTCGAAGAACGGCCCAGGCCACTGTACCCGATTGAAGAGCACCCAGAAAACAATAACCCGACACGTTTGGGAAGATGACCGGGAACAGGTCCACCAAATGGCCTCACAGCCGAGGGCAAAGACATCTACGATGGACGCAAGGAGATGATTGAGCGGAGCTTCGCGGACGGCAAGGAGTTACACGGCCTGAGATACGCCAGAATGCGGGGGCTGCCAAAGGTCCTAGAGCAGTGCTTGCTTACGGCCGCGGCCCAGAACGTCAAGAAGCTGGTTCTGATGCTCAGCCGACGGGAGTACCATCTTCAAACGGCCTAAGAAAGGCAGAAGGCAGCTGTGTCAACAGTCTAACGGCAAGCCGGACATTGATGTCCGGCTTGCCGTCTTTCCGTGCCCGAGACCGAAGGGTCCGGCCGCGGAGCCTCTGCCCGTCAGGCGCTCAGTCGCTTGCGGGCGGCGACTGTCCAAAGGTAGATCACCGCCCCCAGCAGGGGCAGAGCGAGGTCGATCACCGTCGATAGACTGCGGGAGCTGTACAGGCCGAGCCCCACCATGGGCGATCCATTGAAGAGCAGCGGCAGGTCCGGCACTCTGTTGGGCCACATCGGATGGGTGATGAAGTCCAGAAGTCAATGACTGAAGACCAGACCTCCGATGACCACCCCGGTACGGTTATTGCGATAAACGCGCGCCGCTACCAGCGCGGCTATCAACGACCAAACCACCGACATAAGAAGACCGTGAGACAAAGGGGCAGGGCCGGGGTTCAACAGGGGACCGGTGGTTTTCTCGATGCCCGTGAGGGCGGTGACACCCCACAGGATATCCAAACCCTCCACGGCCACCAACAGGATGCCGACGGGCACTTCCGGAGCGACGCGTTTGGCCGCCAGGCCGATTCCGAGATGTCCTAAACCAGCCATTGTCGATTCCCCTTTGCTTTGAATTACTGCCCCAGCCGAAAGAGCCTTCTGGCCGTCAGGGTCAACCAGACCAGGTTCAGAAGCCCGCCGACCCCGGCTAGGACCACGGCCGCGCCATAGAACAGCGAGACAAAGGTCGACCAGATGGTGAAGATGGACAGGCCCACACAGCCCAGGATTCCCGCGTAAGCTGCTGCTTTGGTGAAGACCTGGCCGCGCAGCATGACGACAGCCATGGTCAGGCTGGCGATCTCACCGATCAGGAAGCCCGCCAGAGAGCCGGGCGTGAAGTCTTCACCCCGGGCCAGGATCGCCTCCCCGGCGGCGACCAACCCGGACCTCTGCGCCTCGGCCGTGGCCGCCGCGTATCTCCCGCTGAGGGCGGACATCGGGACGGCCGGGTTGCTCGCGATGTAGACCGCCATGCCCACGACGAAGAGGATCAGGGCCAACGCCGCGTATGCTTGGTTGACCCGCCGGTGAGCCGCGAAGAGAGCGAGGAACATCGGGAGCAGCAAGGGCATGGCGATGGTGTTCAGGAACCCAAGGGCCCGGAGCCCGAGGAACCAGTTGCCCTGCAGCAGGGCGAACCAGTCGGTGACGGTCAGGGTTCCGGGCTCTGGAGCCCCCCCTGGCAGGAAAGTGATGATCACGTCCAGCAGGTACACCGTCACGGCGATCAGGGCCGCCGCGCCACCGAGCCGGTAGAGGCTCTTCCAGCTTGTGTCGGCGGTTTCAGCGCCGGTGTCGACAACAGCAGTTGCATTCAACTCCAAGGCTGACATCCGATTTCCCTCCTAGTCAATCCGCTTCACCGACAGCAGGGTCAGGTTCAAACGGCAGACGGCCCCCAGCAGTCCGACCAGCGCCGACTGGTCGGGGACCGATCCCGTCAACACCGTTTCACCCGTCTCCGACACCGCGCAGGTGAATCCGTCAAACCAGTCGGTCCAATTCCTCGGTAGCCGCCCCGCCAACCGAATTTCGTACCGCATGACTCTACCCCAGTGCCGACCGCAGCATGGTCAGCACCACTTTCACCGCCATCGAGGCCCCCAGGAGCAGTGTGGCCTCCCGCTCCGTGGCGAGCAGCGGCAGCTTGACACGGAAGAGGACGGAACCGATCAGCAGCAGGTTGGCCGCGCCGATGACGATGCCCGCCACGGTGAAGGGGTTGAGCCAGCCGCGGGTGTAGGCCCCGGGCGAGACTCTGAACGCCTGCCCGCATAGTTGAGCGCCGAAGAACGCCAGCACGAAGAAGGCGGCGCGGCCGTTGCCAATCAGCGGAATCTTGATCCCCAAGGCGACGGCCGCCACCACCGCCGCCGACACGATGGCTGGGAAGATCCAGGTCGCACTCTGTCCAGAAGTCGCTTGCATATGCAGTTCAGCCTCCCTTTTGGTTTTCCAACCCCAATTCTGGGGCTAAACCGGGGAGGCTGAAAATCTACCAAAGGATAGATTCGCGGGTTTAGATTCGCGGTTTGCCCGCCTACTTCAGCAGGCCGAGCTCGCGTCCACGGGCCACCGCACCGGTCCGGCTCTGGGCCTCCAGCTTGCGGAAGATGTTGTGCACGTGGGTCTTCACCGTGCCGACTGCCACGACCAGGACGCCGGCGATTTCCCGGTTCGAGGACCCCTTGGCCAGCAGGTTGAGGATCTCGAGTTCGCGCTCGCTCAGGGGTTCGGCGAGCGGTCCGGTGAGCGGCGGGCGCGCCGGTCTGAGCAGGCCGCGAATCTCCTCCAACCGTCCCAGTCGGCCCGCCGCCTCGGCGGCCGCGGCCAGTCGGGCCCCCAGGGCCTCTCCCTCCGCTTCCCGGCCGCTGGCCAATAGCACCCGGGCCAGGGCGATGTGCTCGGCCTCCAGTCGGAAGGAGAAGGGGCCGTTGGCGGTCAGCCCACTCTCCCGGGCCCACCGCCCCGCCGCTTGCAGGTCGCCCAGCGCCAGCCAGGTCTCCACGCGTAGGGCCGCCCGCTCGCTCACCAGGTCGGGCAGCATCGTCCGGTCGCGCGTGGCTGACTCTTCCTCCTCCAGCAATTTCAGGGCTGCACCGGCAGCGCCCCGGGCGAGGCGGACTCGCGCGAGCGACTGGGCCGCGGCGGCGGTCGCGTGAGGGATATTCCAGGCTTGGTTCAGCCTCACCGCTTCCCGGGCTTGCGCCTCCGCCCCCTCCAAATCTCCCCGCAGGCGAAGCACGTCGGCCAGCACGGCACGGAGATTGCCGCACGCCCAGAAGCGCGCCTCACCCCGTTTCTCGATAGCCGACAAGTGGCGGCTGCACAGATCGGCCGCTTCGGTCACCCGGCCCTCAATCAGCCGCATGCGGGCCCACCGGGAGACGGCGACGGAGATCGAGCCGGTCGCCCGATTCGCCACGTCGCGTTCGGCCGTCCGCGCCAGCAAGGCTGCGGCGTGATCGAACTGTCCGCTCATGTAAAGGAGGTATGCCAGGGCCACCTCGGCGCCATTCCGCATGGCCGGGCTTCTCGCTTCCGGTATGTAGTCGGGCGCTTGCAGCATAGGCTCAGTGATCTTGTAGGGTTGTCCGGACAGTACAGCGATATAGGCCCTCAGGAGCTCCGCGAAACTCTGGATGTCGGGGCCTGGCGGGGCCTGGCGGTCGACGGCATCGAGCAGAGCGGAGGCCTTGTCCAGTTGCCCGATCACGCAATTCATCCAGGCCAGACCGGTACAGGACCCCGGCGACCGGCTGATCACGTCCGGCGGAAGTTTGACCATCAGAGCCAGAAAGGCAGGGCTGGCCATCTCCCACCAGCCTTCGGCGTGCCGCTCGACGAGGGCGAGGGTGAGGTCGTGGTCGCCGGCGGACAGGGCGTGCCCCGCCGCCTCCATGGTCAGGCCGTTGTCCGCGCACCAGGTGGCGGCCCGGCCGTGCAGGACCGGTACCAGCGCCGACTCGGTCCTTTGCAGGTAGGTCCGCAGCAGGTCGCCGAACAGGTGGTGAAACCGAAACCAGTGCCGTTCGGGGTCCAGGGGCACCAGGAAGAGGCCCTTCCGCTCGACTTGCTCAAGAAGGGCCCGGCTGTCTGGGAAGCCGGTCACCGCCTCGCAGAGTGGCGCGCTGAGTTGGTCAAGGATCGAGCCCTGCAGCAGAAAGCGGCGCAGGGGCTCGGCCTGCAGGGCGATGACCTCTTCCGCCAGATAGTCGGCGATGTAGCGGTTCTCGCCCGAGAAGGCCGTAATGAACCCGTGGGGGTCCGGGTGGCCTTCCAGGGAGATGGCCGCCATCTGCAGAGCCGCGATCCAGCCCTCGGTCCGCCGCTCCAGGGCGGCGATGTCGTTGGGGGGGAGGTCCAGGCCCATCGAGCGGTTGAGGAACTCCGCCGCCTCGTCGGGCGTGAAGCGCAGGTCGGCCGCCCGCAGCTCGGCCATCTGCCCGTTGGCCCGCAGCCGGGCCAGGGGCCACGGCGGGTCCGACCGGGTCAGGATCAACAGGCGTAGCGAGGCCGGCAGGTGCTCCGCCAGGAAGCCGACGGCCTCGTGGATGGCCGGTGCCTCAATGACGTGGTAATCGTCCAGCACCAGGGCGATGGGACGGTCGGCGGTCGCCTCCGACCCCGACCCCTTGACCGCCGCCTCCAGCCCGTTGACCAGGGGGGCCAGCAGCAGTTCGGGGGATGCGCCCGCATCCAGCTCGTCGGACAACCCGGCGAGGCCCGGCAGGGTACGGAGGGCGGCCAGGACATAGGCCCAGAAAAGGCCCGGGTCGTTGTCGCCGCGGTCCAGCGACAGCCAGGCCATCGGGTAGGCCAGCCCTTCATCGGTGGCCGCCGCGGCCCGCCACTCGCTCAGTAGGGTGGTCTTGCCGAACCCGGCCGGCGCCGAAATCAGGGTCAGCGGCCGCTGAAGGCCCGCCGCCAGCCGCGCGGTCAGGCGGGGGCGCCGGACGAGGTTCGGCCGGACGGGGGGCAGGTACAACTTGGTCATCAGCAACGGATAGGACACAGTGATCACCCCACCAGGCGTCTCAAATCACTGGAGTCGATGTCCAGTCATTGAGGAATACGCCGCGGGGGGCTGCCGCCCCTTCAGCCAAGCCGGGTGTTGATCTGCCCCAGGAGAGCGTCGGCAGACGCGGCTACGTCGGCAGATGATCATGACCACCGGCGCCGGCCCTTCGATCGGCGCCATCACGGGAGCCCTCACGATTGCGCGCTGGCGGGTTGTCGGCATCGTCATTGGGACGCGATGGGCTGGCGCAACGCTGGTCGGTTACCTGTACAACACGGCTGGGTCCACCGGGCTTGGCTTGGTGCCCTAACAGGTGAGCACGGGCCCGTCAATGAAAAGAGCAGGTCCGACGCAAGTTCGGGCCTGCTCT
>DASXUT010000171.1 GCA_036504675.1 Bacillota bacterium
CCTGACGGTTCAGAACGATGGGCCTTCCGCCCAGACCCTTGCGTTTCAGACCACCCTGAAAGCCGACTTCACCGCCGAGCGGGCCAACCGGGTGGTCTGGCAGTGGTCGCGCGACCGCGACGTGCAGTTGAGTCCGTCGGACCTGACCCTCGCGCCCGGCCAGAAGACCACCTTCAGAGCCTCGTGGGACGGGCGCGACGACGCCGGACGCGACCTGCCGGCGGGAGACTACGTCGTCAAGGGAGTCTTTCTGGGCCAGTGGTCGAAGACCTCGCTGCCGCTGGTGGCCGAGGCGACCATCGAAGTCAAGCGGCCCAAATCTTCCATAACGTGAAAAGGTTCTGAATCGGCAGGTTTTTTGAGGAGGCCCCCAGAATTGTAAAGACCCCTTGGGAAAGGAGGTTCTGACGTGCCACAAGACGGTCCAGGACGGCCACCCGGCAAGACTCCATCGCGAGGCCAGAGACCGACCACTGCCGGTCGGTCGCCCGCCGGCCGCCGCGGCCGGGCCCCGGGGGACCGGCCGTTCCGCCCCGTTCCAGGGGGCGGGGTCAGGGCGCCGGCCACCGCGTCAGCCCCCGAGCCGGCCACGCCACGGCCGCCCGAGGCTGAGGAAGAGACCCTCTTGCGCTGGTCCGTCCACCTGGCCCGCCAGTACCCGCGAAGGTCCCTCTGGACCGCCGTGGGCATCGCCGCCACCGCCGTCCTTTTCCTGGTCGGCGGCCTCGGAGCTTGGTGGGCGGTCGTGGCCGTCGTGATCATCACCGCCTCCATCTCGGCCTGGGTTTTTCCCATTTCCTACGAGCTCACGACCCGTCGGGTGAAGATGGGCAACCTCCTCTTCCGTGAAGACAAGTCGTGGTTGCGCTTCAATGATTACGCCGTCCATCCCGATTCGGTCCAGCTCCTGTTCGACCAGCGGTCCCTGCGGGGCAGGGTCTTGAAAGGGCTCTTGCTCTACTTCGGCCCGGAAAACCGGGGGGAAGTCCTGCGGATCGTCCGGGAGAACGTGGTCACCGCGGAGCAGCTGGCCGAACTCATCGAGGAGGAGGACGACTAGAGAGGACGACTAGAAAGGAAGGGAACAGGGCCGGGGGGGAGCCCAAGACCCGACCCTTTTTCGCCCAGACCCCGGAGCCGAAGCAGGAGTCCGGCCTCCAACGGCGAATAGACCGAAAGCAAAGAACATACAGGCAAGACTGTTTACGAGCAAAGCGCCAATAGTCAGGCACAAAACCCACTCCCGGCCGCAGGAACCCCACATAGTTAGGGCTGAGTTCGTTAGATGCTCGACCGACGAATAAGGACTAACTTGGGGTACCGCCCGTTTCACTGCGAGGGGGCAGTCACTCACCCAAGGTAGTCGACCTTGGGTGATTTCTGTTCACCGGGAATAAGACCAGCCACCACGGTTCAACCGTCGGACATATCGCCGGAATTGGCTAATAGACTCTAAGCGTGGTATCCAGGCCCGACCGGCAGGAAGGACCAACCGGCGGGGACCCACGCGGGGAGAATCCCTTTCGCCGGGGTCGTGGCGACCGTCCCTTCAAAGCCGCGAAGGACACGCCCGCCCCCGGCGAATGAGCAGCTATTTGGAAAGCGGAGAGGAGGTGAAAACTGAATGCTTTTGGCCGCTGAAGCCGCGAAAGAAGCCCCGTTCCTCGGAGTCTTCTCCAAGGGCATGTTCTCGCAGTTCGTCCTCTTGTTGATCTTCCTGGGGATCGTCTGGTTCCTCGTCACCAGGGCGCGGGCCGGCATGAAGATCCCGGAGATCCGCAAGATCAATGGTCTCGAGGCCCTTGACGAGGCCATCGGTCGGGCGACGGAAATGGGCCGTCCGGTCCACTTCACCCCGGGCCTCGGGGGAATGAACAACCAGCAACAGCAGTGCTTCGCCGCCTTTGGGTTCCTGAGCTACGTGGCCAAGTTGTGCGCCAAGTATGACACCCGGCTGATCCAGACCAACGCCGACTACGTCATCCTGGCGATCAACGAGGAAATCGTCAAGCAGGCCTACCTCGAGGCCGGGCGCCCGGACGCCTACAACCCGGACGACATCCAGTTCATGTCGGACCAGCAGTTCGCCTACGCCAGCAACGTCATGAACATGTTCCAAAAGGAGAAGCCGGCCGCCAACATCATGATCGGCGCTTTTTGGGCCGAGTCACTGTTGTTCGCGGAGACCGCCTCCTTCGTCGGCGCCATCCAGATTGCCGGTACCGCTCAGCAGTCACAGCTCCCGTTCTTCATCACCGCTTGCGACTACACCCTGATCGGCGAGGAGATCTACGCCGCCTCGGCTTATCTATCCAAGGAGCCCGTCATGTACGGCTCCCTGGTCGGCCAGGACTGGGCCAAGATCTTCATCTTCGCCCTGATCATCGCGGGGACGGTCATCGCCAACTTGGGGGTCAAGACCAATTGGCTGACCACGATCCTCAAGATGTAGGTCGCTCGGACGGTCGTTTGTGAAAGCTGAAAATCTACCGGCAAAGGAGGTGCGCTAGTTGCGTAAGGAACTGCCGATGATCGTGACCATCCTCAGTGCCCTGTCCCTGATCTTCTCCCAGTACTTCTTCTCCGGCAAGCAGCTGGGGTTGACCGACGTCCTCGACAAGTGGTACGTCATCTCAGTGTCGTTCGCCATCCTCCTCGGCGTGATCAACCTGACCAGGGTCCACGTCAACCACATCCGTCGGCGGAGAGAGGGCTGGTGGAACAGCATCGCCCTGCTGATCTGCATGTACGGGTACAGCGCCCTGGCGATCCAGCAGACCGTTGACGGGCCGCAGGCGGTGTGGATCTACAATAACGTCATCACCCCCGGCGACTCGACGATGTTCGCCCTGATCGCCTTCTTCATCGCCTCAGCCGCCTATCGGGCCTTCCGGGTGCGGACCAAGGAAGCCACGGTCCTCCTGATCGCCGCCGTCCTCGTCCTCCTTGGGCGGGCCCCGATCGGCGACGCCTTTGTCAAGGGCTGGGGCTCGGGTTTTTGGAGATTCCCCAGCTGGGGTGAGGCGGCCGATTGGGTGATGAACGTCCCCAACACCGGTGGGTTCCGAGCCATCATCATTGGCGCGGCCATCGGCGCTTTCGCCGTCGCCTTCCGGATCCTGCTCGGGCTTGAGCGCGCCCACCTCGGAGGAACCGGGGCCAAGTAATCGCGTTCGGGAAGGAGGTGTGAGCTCATGGAACGACTGCAATCCATTGACCGACGGTGGATCTACTTACTACTGGCCCTGGTCGTCGTAATCGCCCTTCTCAATCCGATCGGTCTCCCGGTTAAGGTGGGCAACACGACCAGGACGATGTTTGAGGCGGTCGACGCTCTACCGCCTGGGTCGGTGATCTGGATCGGCATGGACTTCAACGTCAGCAGCAAGGCTGAGCAGTTCCCGATGGTCAGCGTGCTGCTGGACCACGCCTTCCAGAAGAACTTGAAAGTCGTTGGCTTCGCCATGTGGCCTAACGGGGGCCAGATCTTCAAGCAACTGGTCGAGCCCGTGGCGAAAAAGTACAAGAAGGTTGAAGGGACGGACTTCCTGAACATCGGCTACAAGCCGGGTAACGGGGTAGCTCTCCGGGCCATGGTCACCGATGTCAACAACGGGGCGGCCGGAGTCGACCATAACGGCAAGCCGATTACCAGCTCGCCTCTGGGACAGCAGGTCAAGCGGTTGACCGCCCAGTACGTCAACTTCGTGGTCGACATCGCCGCCGGTGACCCCGGCACCGTCGACTACCTGAACTTCGTGGCTACCCCGGAGAAGATCCCGATGGCCACGGCGGTGGTCAACGTCTCGGTTCCCCAGGAGATGCCTTACGTCCAGTCAGGTCAGTACAAGGGTCTGATGGGCGGACTCCGCGGGGCGGCCGAGTACGAGATCCTGGCCAAGGCCGTGGGCAAGGCGGCCGCCGGTATGGACTCGCAATCCCTGGCGGCGGTGCTGATCACCCTGTTCATCGTCGTTGGTAACGTCGGTTACCTCGCGACCCGCGGTAAGAAGTGACACGGGGTTGAAAGAGCCCGTTCTCCTTATGACCTAAGGAGGAGGTGAAACCGTTTTGGCTAACATCCTGAATCCGGCCAACCTGACCGGAGCCATCGTCACCTTGGCCGTGCTGACCTTCCTGATCAAGGACAACCCCGTGTTCGACCTCTTCCAGCACATCTTCGTGGGGTTGTACTTTGCCTATTCCGTCGGCCTGACCTACCATTCCTACATCAAGCCGACCATCGCCGACGACATCCTCAAGAAGGGATTCTACAGCTATATCATTCCGATCATCCTCGGGTTGATGGTCTACTTCATGTTCATCCCTTCACTGAGCTGGATCGCCCGTTACCCGATGTCGTTCTGGGTGGGGTACGGCGTCGGCCTGACCCTTGGCTTCCAGCCGGCCGCGTTGTTCCCGCAGATCACGTCGACGTTCATCAAGTTCTGGGGGCTTAAGACGATCGGGCGGGACATCAACGCTATCCTCTTGTTCGTATGTGTGGTCACGGCCCTGGCCTACTTCTTCTTCACCGTCCGCAAGGAACGTACGGCTGTGGGGTATACGGCCGAGCTCGGCCGCTGGGTGATTATGATCGCCCTCGGCGCGGCCTTCGGCAACACGGTCCTGTACCGCGTGACCCTCTTCGTCGGCCGGATGCAGTTCCTGATGGGGGACTGGTTACACATCCTCAAGTGACGGACTAGCTCGGCGGGGTTGACCCGCGAGCGTCGCGGAGAGGAAAAGCCCACTCGCACCGGGTGGGCTTTTCCTCCCCCATCTTCATTCCGGTCACCAAACATACAGAGGTCAGATATGAACACCCTCGTCGTCCACGATTCGCAATACGGCAACACCGAGAAAGTGGTCCGGCTCATGGGCGGCGGCGCCGGCCGCGCGCCTTGCGCCGAGCCCCGCGAGGCCAGGCTAGCGCCATCGGAGTCTCCGAAGGAGGTATCAGATGTCCGGGGATGGCAGGGCTATCGAGTCCATCTTGGCCACGGACGTTGGTAGCACAACGACTAAGGCGATCCTAATCGAAAAAAAGGGCGACGAATATCGCCTTGTGACCCGTGGCGAGATGCCGACCACGGTCGAAGCCCCGTGGGAGAACGTGATGATCGGGGTGCGCAAGGCCATCCGCCGCGTTGAAGAGCTAACTCAAAGACCTTTGCTTGATGAAACAGGGCACCTGATCCGTCCCCGGCAGGGCGACAAGGGTGTCGATTATTACGTTTCGACCAGCAGTGCCGGTGGCGGTCTGCAGATGATGGTCGCCGGCCTGGTCTCCAGCATCAGCGCATCCAGCGCCCACCGGGCCGCGCTGGGGGCCGGGGCGGTCGTCCTCGACGTCGTCGCCGTGGACGACGGCCGGTCCACCTCCGAACAGATCACCCGGATCACCGAGTTGCGTCCAGATATCATCCTGATGTCCGGCGGGGTCGACGGCGGCTCGGTGGCCTACATCGCCGCCATCGCCGAGACCATCGTCCAGGCCAGCCCGCAACCACGTTTCGGGGCCACCTACAAGCTTCCTCTGGTCTATGCGGGCAACAAGGACGCCCAGGACATGGTCCAGTCCATCGCCGAGAAAGAGCTGGACGTCCACATCGTCGAGAATCTCCGGCCGCGGCATGACCTGGAGAACCTCGGGCCGGCCCGCGAGGCCATCCATGACCTGTTCATGAACCACGTCATGGCCCAAGCTCCCGGCTACGGGGAACTGATGAAGTGGGTCGATGTGACGATCATGCCGACCCCCGGCGCCGTCGGCAGCATCATCATGGTCATGGCCAAGCAGTACCAGGCGAACATCGTCGGGGTCGACATCGGCGGGGCCACGACCGATGTCTTCTCCGACTTTGACGGGACCTTCACCCGCACCGTCAGCGCCAACCTGGGGATGAGCTACAGCGTCTGCAACGTCCTCGAGGAGGCGGGGTTCGAGAACATCCGGCGGTGGATCCCCTTCGAGGTCGACGAGGAAGGCCTGTCCGACTGGATCTCCAACAAGATGGTCCGGCCGACGGCCATCCCCCAGACCCTCGACAAGCTCATCGTCGAGCAGGCCATCGCCCGTGAGGCCCTGAGGCTGTCCTTCATCCACCACAAGAGCCTGGCTCGGAAGGTCGAGACCGAGGAAATCTCGGCCGGGTGGCGGACCCAGTCGAAGTGGACGAAGGCCTTCGGCGAAGAGGTCATCGACCTGATGAAGCTGCACATACTGGTCGGGTCGGGCGGGGTCCTGTCCCACGCCCCGCGGCGCGAGCAGGCCACCCTGATGCTGATCGATTCCTTCCTCCCGGAAGGCGTGACCCAGCTGGCGGTGGACTCTATCTTCATGATGCCGCACCTGGGCGTGCTGGCCTCGACCCATCCGGAAGTGGCCGCCGAGGTCTTCGACAAGGACTGCCTGGTCCGCCTGGGGACCTGCGTGGCCCCGGTGGGGAAGGCCCGTGACGGGCAGGTCATCGGGACCATCAAGGTCGCCATGCCCGACGGATGCTGCGTCGAGGAGAAGATGGTCTTCGGCGAGATGAAGCGGATCCCCCTACCGGTCGGCGCCAAGGCCAAGGCGGAGATCCAGCCGCAGGGCGGGTTCGACCTGGGGGAGGGCAAGGGCAAGAGGATCGAGGCCACCCTCGACGGCGGCCTGGTCGGCGTCGTCATCGACGGCCGCGGCCGGCCCCTCGAACTCCCCCAGAATGACCGCGAGCGGGTGGCCAAACTGACCAGGTGGATCGAAGCCCTGAACGTCTATCCGACCGAGTTCATCCAGCGGTACCAGGCCGAGAGCCCGGTTCGGGCGAAGGCCGCGGCGGCCGGCGGCGAGAAGGGGGGCGACCGGGGTGGCCTCTTCGGCAGACTCGGGCGCCGGTAACCCCAACGCCCGCTATCCCGTGACCATCGTCCGCAAGCACCGGAAGCTCCCGTTGCCCGGTGAGGTCCTGGCCAAGGTGGGCGACCCGGTCGATCCCGAGACCATCGTCGCCAAGATCAGCCTCAAGCCCGGCATCCCCTGGGTCATCCCGGTGGCCCGCCTGCTCGGCATCGAGACCTGCGTCCTGCCCACGGCCATGTTGAGGAAGGTCGGCGAGCGGGTCAAGATGAAGGAAGTCATCGCCCGGGCTGAGCGTGGCATATACGGGCGCAAGGAGTATGAGGCCCCGACCGACGGGGTGATCGAAGACATCTCGGAGAAGTCCGGCCGAGTGGTCATCCGGGAGGAGTTTGGGAAGGAGGAACCCCCGGTCAGCTTCGACGCCGCCTACGAGCTCCAGTGCAAGCCGCGCGACCTGCCCAAGTTCATGCTGAAGAAGATCGGTGACGAGGTCAAGCGCGGGCAGTTCGTCGCCAAGAAGGGCGAGGCCCAGGCCTTCTTCACCAAGACGGCCAGGACCCCTATCTCCGGGATCATCTCCGAGGTCAATGACCAGACCGGCTACGTGACCATCTCCCGCCCCTTCAAGGAGGTCGTCGTCAAGGGCTACTTCCGGGGGACGGTCAGAGAGGTCATCCCGGCGCGCGGGGTCGTCGTCGAGGCGGCGGCCGTCCGGTTGACGGGCATCTTCGGGGTCGGCCGGGAGACCCACGGCGACCTCAAGGGGCTCTGCGGTTCGCCCGACGAAACCCTGACCGAGACGATGATCACCCCTGAGTGCGAGGGGAAGATCGTCATCGGCGGCGCCTTCGCCACCAACGAGGCCCTCAAGAAGGCGGTCGACCTGGGGGTCAAAGGGGTCATTACCGGGACCGCCAATTACCTCAACATCGTCAAGTCGCTCGGGGTCAAGCTCGGCGTGGGGATCACCGGTCAGGAGGATATCCCGACCACGGTCATCCTGATGGAGGGCTTCGGCCGGCTCGGCATGCACGAGGAAGCCTGGAACGTCCTGAAGAACCTCGAGGGCCGGCACGCCTCGATCAACGGGGCTACCCAGATCCGGGCCGGGGCCATCCGCCCCGAGGTCATCGTCCCTTTCCCCGACTGGACCGGCGAGGTCATCGCGGCCAAGGTCGTCGACGAGGACCTCTGTCTCGGGCAGTTGGTCAGGGTGATCAACGCCCCCTATTTCGGCCGACTCGGCCGGATCACGGCCATCCCCCGTGAATCGCGGGTGGTCGAGACCGAGGCCAAGGTCCCCGTGGTCGAGCTGGAGCTGGAGGCCTGCCGGGAGAAGGTGATCGTCCCGCGGGCCAACGTCGAGGTCTTCTGAGTCTGGGCGCCCGGCGCCGACTAGGCCCCTCGCCCCGGTGAGATGCTTACCCAAAGGCATCGAACAGGGGGCGCGGAGATGAATGAGAAGGACGGCGACCAACGGGTCATCGAGGACGCGGCCAGGCTGATTCAGCGTCTCGGGTTGATCACCCCGGCCGTGCTCTACGGGGAGGCCTTCAAACCGTTATCGTGGCTCGGTTCCCAGTGGGTCCACTTTCTGGGACCGATGGCCGCGCCGGTCTTCGGTCTCGACCGGGTCGAGGCTTACGGTCACCTCCTCGAAGACCGGGGCAACGTGGAACGACTGCTCGCCCGGCTCGAGGCGCTGGCCGCCGAGGAGGACGCGACCGGCCGGCGGCAGGCTCCAAAGCAGGTACCGAAACAGGAATGACAGAGTCCACCGGAGAGGTGATAGGATGAGGCCGGATAGATCGGTACCCGGCCCGCTGACGCCGGTCTTGGAGATCACGCCGGAACGGCGGGACGAGATCATCGAATGGGCCGCGCAACAGATTCACAAGCGCGGTCTGACCACGGCGGCCGTCTTTTTCATCGAGATGAACCGCCCCATCACCTACGTGGGCAGCCAGGCGGTGCACTTCTTCGCCCCATTCGTCAACACCATCTTCGACAACCGGTTGGCCACTGAGATTGGCCACCTGATGTCCGAGCGCAAGAACATCGACCGGCTGATCAACCGCCTCGAAGACCTCATTCACGAGGACGATGTGGCGGCCCTGAAGGCCAAGAAGAAGGCCCGCGCGGAGGCCCGCGGCCGGGCTCAAGGCGGTCCGGAGGCCGCCCGCGGCCCGGTCGAGCCCGCAAGCCCCGGCGGTATCCGGGGCGCAATCGGCCGGCTTTTCCGCCGGAAGTAACCTGACAGCCCAGCGCAGCTGGGCTTTCAGTCTATAGTCAAGGGCTATTACGTCACCTTCACCGGATTCGTGGTGGATCCGTGGGTGCCCCGCATGGTTTACATAAAGAGGAGGAGGGCCATGTCCGAGCACACCCAGGGGGCCAAGTTCCAACTCGGCCGGGAGATCAACTCGGTCCTGGCGACCGATTGTGGAAGCACGACGACCAAGGCCATCCTCATCGACAAGGTCGACGGGGAGTACCGCCTGATCGTCCGTGGCGAGGCCCCGACCACCGTGGAGAAGCCCTTCGAAGATGTCACCGCCGGAGCCAGGAACGCCATCCGGGAAGTCGAGGAGCTGACCGGCCGTCGCCTCCTTGATGACAAAGGGGTCATCACTCCCCGCCAGAAAGACGGTTCCGGCGTTGACCTCTACCTGTCGACCTCCAGCGCCGGCGGCGGTCTGCAGATGATGGTCGCCGGGGTGGTCAAGATCATGACCGCCGAGAGCGCCCAGCGGGCGGCCCTGGGGGCGGGGGCCATCGTCATGGACGTCATTTCCATCGACGATGGCCGGCTGCCCTACCAGAGGATCCAACGGATTAGGCACCTCCGGCCGGATATGATCCTTCTCTCCGGCGGGATCGACGGCGGGACGATCACCCACGTCGCCCAGATCGCCGAGCTGATCTCGGCGGCCGAGCCCAAGCCGCGCCTGGGGATCGGCTTCAAGCTCCCGGTGATCTACGCGGGGAATAAGGACGCCCGCGGCTACGTGACCAAGATCCTCGGGGCCAAGACCGACCTGCGGATGGTCGACAACCTTCGGCCGGTCCTCGAGAAGGAGGTCCTCGGCCCGGCCCGCGAGGAGATTCACCGGCTCTTCATGGAGCACGTGATGGCCCAGGCCCCGGGTTACGACAAGCTGATGAAGTGGACCCCGGTGCCGATCATGCCCACCCCC
Source organism: Bacillota bacterium (assembly GCA_036504675.1). Classification (NCBI taxonomy): domain Bacteria; kingdom Bacillati; phylum Bacillota; species Bacillota bacterium. The sequence continues at coordinate 10,042 of DASXUT010000171.1, forward strand.
GGGGCGGTCGGGCTGGGGATGCAGAACGCGGCCAAGGAACACAAGATCACCGTGGTCGGGGTGGACATCGGCGGGGCGACCACCGACGTCTTCTCCGTCTTTGGCGAGGACTACGAGTTGTTCAACCGGACCGTCTCGGCGAACCTCGGGATGAGCTATTCCATCTGCAACGTCCTCCTCGAGGCCGGCGTGCCCAACATCATGCGCTGGGTGCCCTTCGACATCAGCGAGGCGGACCTCAGGAACCGCATCCGGAACAAGATGATCAGGCCGACGACCATCCCCCAGACCCTCGACGAGCTCATCATCGAGCAGGCCATCTCCCGCGAGGCCCTGCGCCTGGCCTTCATCCATCACAAGAGCCTGGCGGTGGGCCTACGCGGCATCCAGCAGATCCGCGACATCGGGTCGGCCCTCGACCAGACGGGCACCGGCCAGTCCCTGATCGACCTGATGAAGCTGGGCATGCTCATCGGCTCGGGGGGCGTCCTGTCCCACGCCCCGCGCCGGGTCCAGGCCGCCCTGATGCTCCTCGACGCCTTCCAGCCAGAAGGCCTCACTCAGCTGGCGGTGGACTCCATCTTCATGATGCCACAGCTCGGCGTCCTCTCCACGGTCCACCCGCAGGCCGCCGCGCAGGTCTTTGGCCGCGATTGCCTGGTCCGTCTGGGGACGGCCATCGCCCCGGTCGGGCCGGGTCGCGAGGGTGAGCCGGCGCTGACGGTCAAGGTCCGCCTCCCGGACGGCCGGACGATCACCGAGGAGGTCGCCTACGGGCAGATCACGGCCATCCCCCTGGAGGAGGGCAGGCCGGCCGAGGTGGAGGTCCACCCGGGTCGCTCCTTCGACGTCGGGGCCGGGCGCGGTCGGAGCCTGTCCCAGAACCTGCTCGGCGGGGTGGTCGGGCTGATTATCGACGCCCGCGGGCGCCAGCCCTTTGGCCTTCCGGGCGACCCGGGCCTTCGGAAGCGGAAGCTCCTCGAGTGGATCGACCGCCTCGACGTCTATCCCCGGGAGATCCTGGCCCGGTACCGCCAGAAGTAGGGGGGAGGGGAGAAACCATGGCCCACGCCTACACTCCAGGGTTGAAGGTCACTGAACAGACCGTCGTTCAGAAGGTCCGTCGCCTCCCGCTCCTCGGCGAGGTCCTGGTCAAGGTCGGCGATCTGGTCGAGCCCGAGGACGTGGTGGCCAAGACCGACCTTCCGGGTAACCCCGTCTCGGTCAACGTCGCCCACGACCTGGCCATCGAGCCGGAGGACGTCCCGGCGCGGATGCTCAAGAAGGTCGGTGACAAGCTTCAGAGGGGCGAGGTCATCGCCAAGTCGGCGTCATTCTTCGGTCTCTCCAAGCGGGAATTGAAGTCGCCCATCGACGGCACGGTCGAACTCATCTCCGGGGTGACCGGGCAGGTGACCCTCCGCGAGCCGCCCATCCCGGTGCAGGTGAGGGCCTACATCAAGGGCAAGGTGGTCGAGGTCCTCCCCCGCGAGGGGGTGGTGGTCGAGGCCGCTGGGGCCTTCATCCAGGGGATCTTCGGCGTCGGCGGCGAGACCCGGGGCCAGATCAAGCTGCTCGGCAAGTCTCCGACCGACGTCCTCGACGCGTCGGCGGTGACCCCCGAGCACCGGGGAAAGATCATCGTCGGCGGTTCGCTGGTCACCGGCCCAGCTCTGAAGCGAGCCATCGAGGTCGGGGTGGCCGGGGTCGTCGCCGGTGGGATCATCGACTCCGACCTCGTCTCCCTGCTCGGCTACGACATCGGGGTGGCCATCACCGGTCACGAGGACATCCCCATCACCGTCATCGTCAGCGAGGGCTTCGGCCAGATCAAGATGGCCGACAAGACCTTCAAGCTGTTCCAGGCCTTGGACGGGGAGACGGCCTCGATCAACGGGGCGACCCAGATCCGCGCCGGCGTGATGCGGCCGGAGCTCATCGCCCCCGGGCACAAGCCGGTCGGCCGGGTGGCCGCCGACGAGGTCCAAAAGGGGTTGGTCCCCGGGACCCTCGTCCGGGTCATCCGCGAGCCCTATTTCGGGCTCCTGGCCCGGGTCGTCGACTTGCCGCCCGAGCTCCAGCTGATCGAGACCGAGGCCAAGGTGAGGATCCTCCGCTGCCGCCTGGAGGACGGGCGGGTGGTCACCGTCCCCCGGGCCAACGTGGAGATCATCGAGGGATGACGAAGAGGGCCGCGTCGGCTGAGACGCGACCCTCTTCTCTGCAGTGGCGACAAACCGTTTGACTGACTGCTCACCGGGGAGGGGCCACGCTCATTGGCCCGGCAGGTGGTCTGGACCCGGGAGTGGAACCGGTTAGCCAGGGACCAGCCCTTCTAGAGACGACAATGTTGAGACCACGCATCTGCTGCAACTAAACAATAAGGCGTTTCTCTGACGGGGTCAGTACGTCCAGGACCGCATCCCTATTTGCGTGGAACATAGAAGCAAACTGGGGAGCCTTAATCAGTAGCAAGTAACCGTTCATTGCTCGGATTGAGCGTACTAGTTCCTTGACAACTGTATCGAGGGCCTGAGGATCAAAGGCCGGATATTCCTTGAGTGCCTCCGCAAAAGTACAATACGGTTTGCCGGCAGAATGTACATAATTGCATAAATTCGTATAGCCTTGGCGAAGCAAGGAAAGACGTGTTGCGAGCTCAGGATCAGTTCTTGCTAACGCCTTGGCTGTATCAAACAAATCCGGGGTACTCTGAATTGCATTGGGATCTTTACCACCGTTAGCCACAACAAACCTCACGAAGTTCTCTATAGCACTACGATGCATGGCAGCGCATGCCTTGTAGTAACCTTGGACCAATAGTGGAAGAATCTGAATGAGGTCCGACACAGACTCATTCAGCCAGACTCGGTATCCCTCTTTCTTGCCCCTACTGAGTTCTATTTGCCAACAGATAAGGGCATAGATCCTTTTGTGCACACCCTTAAGAGAGTCAACCAACTCCTTCTTTGAGAGCAGACCAGAAACCGAGTAAGCGTTAAGATAATCCACAAAATCATTGAAAGAAACCTCAACTGCGCTGGTCATTTCCTTACATGTCCTCCGACCCACTTAGCCGCTTTATGACGTCGGCCCATCCAACCATATAATCAACTGAGTCCGACATC
>DASXUT010000172.1 GCA_036504675.1 Bacillota bacterium
TGATCATGGACAGCCCGAGAATGCGGGCGGTCTTCGAGCTCATCCGTCATTCCTCCCCTTGCCGTTCCCGGATAAGCCGGGAGAAGCGTTCGAGGAACCGGAAGGCGGCGGCTGTCTCGCTCTCGTCGAAGGTGGCCAGGAGATCGCCGACGTAGCCGCTGAAGTCGTCGGGGACCTTCCACTTCAGCCGGTTGTATTTTTCGGTCAGTTCGACCCGGGTTTTCCGCCGGTCTGTCGGGTCGGCCTTTCGACGGACGTAGCCGGCCCGTTCGAGGCGGTCGACGATCCCCGACACGGTGCTCTTGGCCAGCGAGACTTCCCGGCCGAGCCGGGTCAGGGACAGCGGGCCGTGCCGCACCAGGGTCCGGACGACCAACAGTTGCGGTAGGGTCAGGTCGTCGTGCCGCGATGGCTTCAGCATCCTCCGGCCGACGCCCTTCATGATCTCCTTGAGCAGCAGGATTAGCCTTTCTCCCTGTCCGAGTCGATCCGGCGCCATTCGACCGACCTCCTCGCCTTCACCCGGTCCTCGCCTGCGAAGTCCGTCGGGGAAAGGTTCGTGGACGAACGTTCGTATACCTACTACATTACGGCTGCCGGTCGCCGGTCAATGGGTAGGCATGGGACGGCCCCAAGACGACTCGCGTTCTGTCCCGGCGGGACAATAACCCGGCCGAAGCTTCACCCCGTAAGCCAAAGGTGCTTTCGGACCCCCCGCGAAGTAAACGCCGATTCGGATGAAGCGGGGGGGGGGCCGCCCAATGGCCGGCAGCTATGGCGCCTGCGAGGTCTCATTCGCCTGGGAGAACCGTCAAAGGTGGCTAGACCTGCCGTTCCCGGCGGAAAGAGTACGAGAACCGGGTCAGCCGCCTGCGCCAGGCGATGGCCCGGTGGATCTCGAACTTCCCGAGCTTTTTCGGGTACACTTTCGTCATCCTCGGCCGGCAGGGCGACCCGATCCTGGTCACCAATTCGGTGATGCACAGCGAGCCGATGCACACCGAGGTGCTGGTCCGGCTGATCCCAGGGCGGACGGGGAGGCGGCGCGACGAAGCGGCGGGGAAGTAGCCCGTCGACCGCGGCTCGCGCCACCCGCGCCGCCCGCGCGACCTGCGCGTGCGGTGATCAGGCCCCCGGCGTGATGCCCGGGGGTCTGATGGTTCTTTGGGCGGGTTCTTCCATCGTCGCCCTAAGTCTCGACCAAGAGCGGCAGACTAGGAAGGACGACCGTGGGCCCGCGCCGCTCCGTCAGCGGCGCCAGATGGGCCAAGACCGTCCTGTTCCGCCGAAGTACCAGTCAGGGAGGGCCACGGAGGCTCGCGGCCTGGGCCCGGCGAAGTATAATGTGACGGAAAGCTCTTTCCGGGAGAGAGACGTTCCTCAGGCGCCCCAATTAGGATAGGGAGTGATCACTGTGTGGGTCGTCCTCGGATTGTTGGCCCTCTTGGCCGTGATCGGGATCGCCGCCTACAACTCGCTGGTGGTCTCGAAGAACCGGGTGGAGAACGCCTGGTCCCAGATAGACGTCCAACTCAAGCGCCGGAACGACCTGGTCCCGAACCTGGTCGAGACGGTCAAGGGCTACGCCGCCCACGAGCATGACACCTTCGAGATGGTGACCAAGGCGCGGGCCCAGATGGTCGGCGCCGGCAACGTCGCCGAGCAGGCTCAGGCCTCGAACCAGTTGTCCCAGGCCCTGAAGAGCCTGTTCGCGGTGGCCGAAGCCTATCCCGAGCTGAAGGCCAACCAGAACTTCCTGATGCTCCAGGAGGAACTGGCCGGGATCGAGAACAAGATCGCCTACGCCCGCCAGTTTTACAACGACAGTGTCCTCCGCTTCAACGCCTCCATCCAGAGCTTCCCGAACGTGCTTTTCGCCAGGTCGATGGGGTTCTCCGAGAAGAAGTACTTCGAGGTCCCCGAGGGCGAGCGCGAGGTACCGAAGGTCAAGTTCTGAACGGCCATGGGCTGAGCACCGCCGCGGCTGAACGGTCGCCGCTGAATCCAGCCGGGCCAAAAGGGAGAGCTGCCCCGTGTACCAGCAGATCGCCAGCAACGTCAGACGGTCATGGCTGCTGATGTTCGTCTTCGCCCTGCTCATCGGCATGATCGCCTACACCTTCGCCCGGATCAACGGGATGGGCTATCCCGGCGTGGCCCTGGCCGTGCTCATCGCCATTGGGGTCACCTGGGTCAGCTATTGGTACAGTGACAAGATGGTCCTGTCGATCAGCCGGGCCAAACCGCTGGCCAAGGAAGAGAATCCGTACCTCTACAACATCGTCGAGGCCCTGGCCATCGGGGCCGGCGTCCCCGCCCCGAGGGTCTACGTCATCGAGGACACGGCCCCCAACGCCTTCGCCACCGGCCGCGACCCGCGGCACGCGGTGATCGCCGTGACCACCGGGCTCCTCCAGAAGATGGATCGCCTCGAGCTGGAGGGGGTCATCGCCCACGAGATGTCCCACATCAGGAACCGAGACATCCTCCTGATGACCATCGCCGTGACCATGGCTGGGGTCGTCACCCTGCTGTCCGACTGGATGGTCCGCTACACCTGGCGGAGCGGCCGGGCCCGGCGGCGCGACAACCGCGGCGGCGGCAATGGGGCCGAGGCCGTCATCCTGCTGGCCGGCCTGGTCATGGCCATCCTGGCCCCGCTCTTCGCCAGCCTGATGCAACTGGCCATCTCCCGCCAGCGTGAGTACCTGGCCGATTCCTCGGCCGCCCTGCTGACCCGCTACCCCAAGGGGCTGGCCGACGCCCTCCGCAAGATCGCCGCCGACCCCGAGCCCCTCGAGGTGGCCAACAAGGCCACCGCCCACCTCTACATCTACAACCCGCTGAAGGACTCGGAAGGCCACATGGACCGGCTGTTTGACACCCACCCGCCGGTGACCGAGCGGATCAAGCGGCTCGAGGCGATGACGTTCTAGTGCCTAAGGATGGTCCGAGGGAGGCCGGCTGGGCAGATGACAGGTCCAAGCGCCGGGCAAAGAGTGAGGCCGAGGCTGACCAGGAGATCGGCCAAGTTCGCCCTTGCGGCGTTCGCGGTGTTGGCCGTCCTGGGCCTGTTGAGCGCCGCTGGCTTCATCAGGGCCAACGCCTTTCTCCTCGATGACCCGGTCAATCAAAGGCTGGTCTCTTTCCTTCATGACCGCGGTTTTGTTCGGGACGGGAGTCCGCCGTCCATGTCCTGGCTGGATGACTCGCGTAGCGCCCTCTTGACCATCTCGTGGCCCCCGGAAGAGCGGATCCTGTGGGTCCGTCTCTACCACCGGGTCTCCCCCGAGGACCTGGCCGTCTACCGTGAGCACGCCAGGGGGGACCAGGGCACTGGGCTGATCGAAGTGGATGGCTACTGGATCCAGTTCTCCCTTCCTTCGCCGGGGACCGAGGAGATGTTGACGACCTTCGACCCCAACAGCGGCCCGATCAACGAAAGGGCCGTCCGGTTGATCCTCCGGGGGCAGGCCTGGTCCGGCTTCGATTGGGCGCAACGGTTTTCTGTGCATCACCCTCTGGGAGTCGTCCTCACGCCTATCGAGCTGTTCAAGAGCTCGTGCGCGGCCCTGGCCGTTGCGGTCGTTCCCATAGGTGGTCCCTAGCCTCAGGGCGCCCGGCGTGCCGACGCCCCGGGAAATGTTTGGACCCGGCGCGGGTCTTCGCGCGGGGCGTCGAATAGCCTTCAAGACGGAGACGGGGAGGGGCCATCGCCGAGGAACTCATGAGGGGAGCATGACGACATGAACAAGCGGGACCTGGAGACGCCGGCGCTCGTCGTCGACCTGGACATCCTGGAGCGGAACATCGCGGCCATGGCTGCTTTCGCCAAAGAAAGCGGGGTGGCCCTGCGACCCCATACCAAGACCCACAAGACCCCGGCCATCGCGCACCTGCAGATGGCCGCGGGCGCCGCCGGTATCTGCTGCGCCACCCTCGGTGAGGCCGAGGTGATGGCCGCCGCGGGGCTGCCGGACATCCTGATTACCCGGCCGGTGGTCGGCGGGGACAAGGTCGACCGCGCCTGCGGGCTGGCCCGCCATACCCGGCTGGCCGTCGTTGCCGACGATCCGGCCAACGTCGATGACCTGGCGGCCGCCGCCGACCGCGCCGGGGTAACCCTGGCGGTGGTCATGGAGGTCGACGTCGGCCTCGCACGCTGCGGGGTGGAGCCGGTTTCCGCCCAGGCCACGGCCCTCGCCCGGCGCATCGCCGGCCACCGTTCACTGCGTTTCGCCGGCCTCCAGGGGTATGAGGGGCACGTCGTCCTGAATCCCGACGAGTCTCAGCGTGAGGCGGGGGCCAGGCGGGCCAACGCCGCCGCCGCCGAGACGGCGAAGATGCTGGAGCGAGAGGGCTTGCCCGCGCCCACCGTCACCGGCGGCGGGACCGGCACCCACCGGGTCACCGGCGACGCCCGGACCTCGGGCTATACGGAGATCCAGCCGGGCTCATACGCGACCATGGACGCGAGTTACTCGGCGGTCCTTGGGGAGAAGCCCTTCGGGCCGGCCCTCGGCCTCCTGACCGCCTGCGTCAGCCGGTCGGCCCCGGGCCGGGCGGTCATCGACGCCGGCCTCAAGTCGTTGACCATGGAGCACGGAGCGCCCGTCTTCAAGGGACGCCCGGGGCTGAAGTACGCCCACGACAGCGAGGAGCACGGGATCGTCCGTTGCGAAGGAGACGACCTGAAGCTTGGCGAGGTCGTCGAGCTGTACCCCGGCCACGGCTGTACGACCTTCAACCTCCACGAGCGGGTCTACGGGGTGCGCGGCGAGCGGGTCGAGGTCGTCTGGCCGATCGCTGGGCGCGGTCGGTCGTGGTAGGATCAGCCAGACCATCGCTTGGTGACAAGAAACGAATGACGTCAGGTCCGGACAAGAGCAGGGCCCTCCCGCCGGGGATGGCCCTGATTAGTTGTCCGGCCTGCAATTTCGGTCGTCAGGCCCCGGCCGTCGGCGCCACCGCCTCGATCCGCTCCTGCAGATTCAGGAGCATCTTCCTCTCCATGATGAAGCTGATCGGTTCGAGGAGGACGCGGGTGGCCAGGAGGCTGAAGGTGCGAGGGCGGCCGTCGCAGCGGAAGCGGGTGATCATCCGGGTCGTCCCATCACTTAGCGACTCGGGATAGAACAGCCAGGTGTAGTTGAAATAGAGCCCGGATGTCGGCCTCTGGCCGCCCAGGTCCTTTCCGGTCGTGGGGTCCAGTAGCCCGCCCAGGATGAACCACCGGCCCGGCTCCACGGCCGCCACCGGGAAGCCGGCCGCGTTGCTGGGGGCCGCCGGGATCATCTGGCCGACCTCGAGGTGCTGGAACTCCGGGATGACTTGGCGGGCGCTGGGGCGCCCGCCGTTGTCCAGCCAGTCATAGCTGTACCAGCCGCCGCGGTTGCAGCCGATCTGGACGAGCCAGGGCCAGACCTCGGCCGCCGGGGCGGCGATGGTGATGGCGTGGGTGTACTGGGCCACGGGTTCGGGGACGCGCTCGTCACCGGGCAGGGCCCGCCCGACCTCCTCGGGGGTTGCCCCCCAACGCAGGTGCCAGGGGCGAATGACCACAATGTAGCCGGCGATGAAGACGAGGATGAGGGTGGCGAGGGAATTTCCGATCAGATGCAAGTTGGGACCTCCGTGTCCTGCCCCAGGATTCAGCACTTCCTCGCCGGTGGGCTCCTCTTTCGGTCGACCGCGGTGATTATGCTTCTAGCCCCGGTGAATCGCTCCGCGACGGTGATGTCCCGTCTGGCCAGCTCCTCGATGAGCTCGGCGTACAGCGCCCCGTCCCGGAAGACGTGCTCCATGGCCACCGCCCCGCGGGCCGAGATCCGTCCCCGCAAGAGCATTCCGACCATTATTGAGCTCATGTAACCGGTGGTCCTGGCCATCGAGGTGACCCTCGACCCCGCCGACTGTCACCGGGCTCTGGGAGAGGAGGCCGGCGTCGCGCATGAAGGCAACCTGGTCCCGGTGCCCGGGGTAGCGGCAGGTCCGCTCGGACAGGTTGTGCCCGGCTCCGAGAACGAGGGCCCTGGCCATGATGATGGGCTCCCTCCCGCCTCGGTGATGGATGCTCTAGGTCGATGTCGACCGGGGGGCCTTTGCCCGTCGCCAGAACCAAACACCAAGCAACGCAGCGATGACATCAAGCACCGGACCCCAGGCCACGAAGCCAAGCGCCGTGATCGGGCTGGCCACCACGAGCCCCAGAGCGCTGGTCAGGCCGAGAAGGCCGTAGGCGATGAAAAGAGCGCGCAGCCAGCGTTCAAGACCTCCGCCGTTGAAGACCATGGCGGCGCAAAGCGCCGCCAGACTGAGAAAGAAACCCCATCCGAGAATCTCCAGCGAGAGCATGATCGAGTTGTTTCCATAGGGCAGGAACAGCTGAAGCTGATCCACGGAGCCGCTGGCCAGCCCCTGGCGGATGACGGTCAGTTGGACATAACGGTTGATACTGACCATGGCCGCGAACAAGACCGCAAAAGCCAGGCCGCTGAGGCTCCAGGCTTTCCGCTCTTCCGGGGCGCAGTGGTGGACACACGCCAGCAGGATGACAATGACCGGGGCCAAGGTGATCGTTAAGATGGCCCCAAAGAGTTGCGCCGGCTGCGATGGCGGCATCGTGAATTGCCCCATGACCGCCAGGCCGCCCAGACCAAGGCCGTAGATGACACCACGATGGTGGTGACGAGGGCTGACCAGAAGCCCAACCACTCCGCTGAGAAGCCATTGTCAAGGGGGGCGGGCTTGGGCAGCCGTATCTTTACCGCCAATTAGCATCCCTCCCGTCACCCGGGTTCTCCGTCATGCCATTACTCACCGGCTCTGGCCGGCAAGACTGACCTTTTCCCCTTCCGCCAGTGGTGCCCCCAGCACTCGGTGATGATCTTGCGGGCGGCGAAGACGGCGATCTTCGAATCGTCGAGGGATGGAGCCACCTCGACCACGTCGAAGCCGATGACCGGCAGATCGAAGAGGCCCTCGAGGAGGTCCAGCAGCTCGCGGCTGTCGAGCCCGCCGAACTGCGGCGTGCCCGTCCCGGGGGCGTAGGCCGGGTCGAGGCAGTCGATGTCGACGGTCAGGTAGACGTGGTGGAAACAGGAGAGGCCGTCCCGAATCCGCCGGAGCGCCTCCGGTACGCCGCCGTGCCGGACGTCGGCCGCCCTGATCACGTTGACCCGTTTGCCCTTGATGAACTCGAGCTCCGGCGATTCGATGGAGCGAATGCCGATGAACCACAGCCCGGCCAAGTCGGGGCCGTTCCTGAGCTCCAGGGCCCGCCGCTCGGTCGCCCCGTGGGAGAGTCTGTCCCCGCCCAGCTCATCGCATAGGTCGAAGTGCGAGTCGAGGTGGACGACGGCGAAGGGCTCGGCCAGGGCCCGGTCGAGGCCGCGCATGATCGGGATGGAAATGGAGTGGTCGCCGCCGATGACGGTCAGGAGCTTACCGGCCCTGGCCACGCGGCAGGCGGCCTCTTCAGCGGCGGCGAAGACCGCCTCCCGCGAGGGCCCCTCGGCGTCACCGAGGTCGAGGACCTTCAGGCCGGCGATGCTCTCCAGCCGCTCGGTGGTCGGGTCGATGGTGTAGGTTATCGAGCGCAGTTCCCGAGGGGCGTCCTTGGCCCCGGCCCGGAAGCTCACTCCGCCGTCGAAGGGGACTCCCAGGACGGCCACGTCGGCCTCCTCCAGGGGCAGGCCCGGGCGGTGAAGCCCGGCCCAGAGGCTGGTCTCGCCGATCATCTCGGTGACGCTCTTCAAGGACTGAGCCCTCCCATCGGCCAGGCGGGTTGCGCCCACGACCTCACTTCCCCTTGACCACGGGCGGCCGCTTCTCCAGGAGGGCCCTGACCGCCTCGAGGTGATCCTCGGTCCGGGTGACCACGGCCATGTGCGAGGAGACCAGGTCGAGTGAGGTCCGGAGGTCGGTCCTGGCGCTCTGGTAAACGGCCCGCTTGGTCAGCTGGACCGCCACCGGCGGCTGAGCGGCCAGCTTGGCGGCGAGCTTGTAGGTTTCTTCGAGGAGCTGGTCGGCCGGGACCACCCGGTTGACCAAGCCGATCCGCTCGGCTTCCTGGGCGGTCAGGCGGTCGCCGGTCAGCAGAAGCTCCAGAGCCTTGGCCGGGCCGACCAAGCGGGGCAGATAGTAGGCCGCGCCGTCGCCGGGGACGATGCCGACCCGAACGTAGCCCTCCGAAAGGCGGGCGTTGTCGGCCGCCAGGCGAAGGTCGCACATCAGGGCCATGTCCAGGCCGGCCCCGACGGCGTCGCCGTTGATCGCCGCGATGACCGGCTTGTCGATCGACTCGAGGGTCAGGGGGATGCGCTGGATCAGCTTCCAGAGGGAGTCCTTGACGGCCAGCGGGGTGCTGTAGGTGTCCAGCTCGGCCTCCCCTTGGGCCAGGAAACCGCGCCCCTGCTGCATCGCCCGGACGTCGCCACCGGCGCAGAAGGCCCGGCCGGCTCCGGTGACGACGATGACCCGGACGTCGTCGCGGTCCCGGCCCTCCTCGAGGGCCTCAATCCACGCCCGGATCATCGATACGCTGAAGGCGTTGAGGGACTCGGGTCGGTTCAGGGTAATCGTGGCGATGAAGTCCTTCACTTCGAACAGCAGGTGGTCGTTGGATCCCGGCACCGTCGATCACTCCTCGGTCCTGACTTGAGTTTTCAGTCTTTAGGTTGCGGCCCGCGGCCGATAACCATCCGCCCGCCGTGGTAGAGGGCATAGGCCTGGCCGACGGCCTTCTCCCAGGCCGCTTCGCCCTTCAACTTCCGCAGGGTCAAGCTGTAGATCTTCAGGTTGTGGGGCAGCTTGTCGGCCCGGTCGGCGCAGGGCATCAGCTTCGGGCAGGGGAATTCGGCGCAATCCGAGCAGAACTCGACCCCCTTCTCCCGGACGCACAGGTAGGTGAGGCACTGTTCGCCGATGACCGGGCAGTGGCCCTCTACGCCCCGGCAGCCGGCGCAGTGGGCTTTCTCCTCCGGCAGGTTCATCCGTTGGGCCAGGAGCTGACGTAACCCGGCGTCGGTGGAGGCCCGGTGCATGGGGCACAGGCCGCAGTGGATGCCACATGGCGCGGCGAGGAGATTCGCGGACGGCATTTGGTCGATTGACCTCCTTCTTCGACTTCCACCCTCCTGATTCTCCAACCGCGCCCGCGGGCGAAGCCGCTGCCCTTCTCGCCCAGGACCCCCAGGGCCCCCGGGTCGTCGAAGATGAGGGTGATCCGCTTGCGCCCATCCTGCTGGGCGATCTCGGACAGCTTCTCGAGCAAGTCGGTCATCGCCCCGTAGGGCGATGAGCCCGCCGGGCCGGCCGCGGCCGCCGGGGCGACCTCGAGACTGGCCTCCAGCTCGTAGGTCTGCTGGTTGAAAGAACCCTCGATGGCGGCTCCGAAGGCCGGGTTCTGCAGGGCGAAGCTGAAGCTGGTCACCTGGCCGGCCGTGCGGATGTAGGTCGAGTTCGGGACCCAACCGGCCTCGACCGAGCCTTTTCGGCCCGGCGGGCGCTCTCTCCTCCCATACCGGTGGCTCAGCCCGATTTGGGGCCCAAGAAGGGAGGGAAGCCAGCCGGCGAGGCCGAACCAGTTGACGAGGAAACCCCAACAAGGAGGCCTACCATGAATAAGCCCCTGGACCTGACCGCCGTCATCGACCACCTGGCGGCCAATACCTGGTTCGCCGACGCCGACGAGATCCTTCGCTATTTGAATAAGAACGCCGAAGCCAACTGCCCCGACGTCCTCGCCCGCCTCGGGAACGAGGTCGATGGTTGCCACAAGCCGGAGAACCGGGGGAAGGTCCGGGCCATGTTCGACCGGTGGCGGAGCGGCAGCCGTCACATCGAGGTCTCCAGCCACGCCAAGGATGGGCAGGTTGACTACCACATCCTCATCCCGGCCCACGCCGCCGACGGCTTCAAGGGCGTCCTCGAACTGGCCTTCAAGGTGCCGGAGGGGCCGGCGCCGAAATGAGCCGGCTCAGACGGCCCCGCGCCTGGAGCGCCTGAGGTCAACTGACCCAAATTGGGCGAGGAAGCCCGCCGCTCTTGTCGTGGGGTGAATCGCCAACCCCTTTGACCCGAACGCTCGACCGCCTGGGATTATCCCGGGAATCCCACCCCCTTCAGGGGTGGGAGGATGTCAAGAGTACATCTTCACCAGGACGAACTCCAGGAACCGGTCGGTGACGATCCGCTTCAGGAACCCCACCAGCTTGTACTGGACCCCGACGATCACCCGGACCGGCGGGTTCTTCGACCGCAGCAGGCCGGCGACCACGCGGACGACGATCTCCGGCCCCGGGCCGCCCTGCTCCGACTTGGCCATCGCGGCCACCGCCCGGGCGCAGCGGTCCGCGTAGACCGACTGGCGTGACTTGGCCGTCCAGGCCCTGGCCGAGGTGAAGCCGGTCTTGATGTCACCCGGCTCGACCAAGGAGACCTTGACCCCGAACGGGGCGACCTCCATCCGCATGGCCTCGGTCATCGCCTCCAGCGCGTACTTGCTGGCGCTATACATCGGCTGGAAAGGGATGGGGATGAAGCCGGCCACCGAGCTGACCGTGACGATCAGCCCGCCGCCCTGCTTCCGCAGCCCGGGGAGGACCGCCCGATAAACCCGGAGCGGACCGTAGAAGTTCGTGTCCATCTGCTCGTGGGCTTCTTCGGGGGTGGTGTCCTCGACCGACCCGGACAGCGTGTAGCCGGCGCAGTTGATGACCACGCCGAGATGGCCCTCGGCGGCCAGGATGCGCCCGACCATGTTTCGGACCGAGGCCTCGTCGCGGACATCGAGTCGCAGCATCTTGAGCCACCCGCCATTGCGGCCCGGCACGGGCACCTCGTCCTCCGGCGACACCCGCCGGGACCCGCCATAGACGTGGTAGCCCTGGTCCCTCAGGTACTCGGCGCACGCCTTGCCGATGCCCGACGAGGCCCCGGTGATCAATACCGCCTTGCCGTAATCTGCAGCCACAACAGTCCTCCTTCGCCGTCTCGATGATGGCCCATCCATCTAGTCGTCCGATTCGACAGTGCACAGCCGCGTCCTGCCGGGACCGGCTCATCTTGACCGAAGCTTGGCGCCGCTTGACCGAAAGCTACTCCGCGAGGAGGATACGAGGCCATCGAGCGGGCGGACCCGACGGGGGCGGTTTACGGCCAATAGGCCGGGGCTTGCTATGGGGAAGGTGGGATCCCCTCCGAGTCAGGGTCTGACGGAGCCCTCTGCCCTTGCCGAACTCCCCGGGCGGCGGTATAATCAGGTTGGGGAACTGATAACCATTCTCAATACATCCTCAGCCCCGGAAAGGAGGTCGGCTCCATGGCGCAGTATTCCAGATATGACTATGTCCGTCGGCGGGGCCAAACCCTCCTCTCGTTCTTCACCGACATGGGCCCGGGTTTCCTCGTCACCATCGGCTTCATCGACCCCGGGAACATCGCCGCCAACGTCGTGGCCGGGGCCACCTTCGGGTATAGCCTGCTGTGGGTCGTCCCCCTGGGCACCCTGATCCTGGTCCTCTTCCAGGAGATGGCCGCCCGCCTGGGCGTGGTCAGCAAGGCCTGCCTGTCCGAGGCCGTCTGCCCGTTGGTCGGGCCGGTCGGCGGGGCCCCCTTGGGCGTCCTGGCCTTTGCCGGGTCGGCCTCGACGGTCCTGGCCGAACTGCTTGGCGCGGCCGTCGGCCTGAACCTCCTCTTCGGACTGCCGCTGGTGGTCGGGGGCGCTCTCACGGCCATCGTTGTCGGGGCGGTCATCTGGAGCCAGGAATACCATCACGTCGAGGACCTCATCGTCGCCATGGTTGGCCTCATCGGTCTGGCCTACCTGGCCGAGCTGTTCATGGCCAAGCCGGCCTGGGGGCAGGTCGCCGAGGCGCTGGTTGTCCCGCACCTCAGCCACGCCAACGCCTACATGGCCATCAGCGTCCTCGGGGCCATCGTCATGCCGTCCAACCTGTACCTCCATTCGGCCATCGCCCAGACCCGGGACTGGAGCGGTGAGCGGATCCGCCACGAGTTCTTCGACACCACCGTCAGCATGATCGTCGGCGGGGTCATCAACGCGGCTATCATCGTCGTCGCCGCGGCCGTCTTCTACACCCGTGGGATCCAGGTCTCGGGGCTGGAACAGGCGGCGGCGACCCTTGAGCCGATCGCCGGGTCGATGGCCCGGGTGGTCTTCGCCGTCGCCCTAGTCCTGGCCGGGTTGGCCTCGGCCATCACCGGGTCAATGGCCGGCTCGTACGCGGTCGGTGGGTTCTTCCGCCTGTGGCGGCGAAACGGTGGCTGGCATCACGAGAAGTGGCCGTTCCGCCTGGGGTTCCTGGCCGTGCTCGTGGTGGCCGTGGCCGCCCTCTTCTTTGTCTCGAACCCCCTCACCGCGATGGTCTTCAGCCAGGCCATCCTGGGGGTGCTGCTGCCGTTCACAATCATCCCGCTGCTCATCCTGACCGGGCGGAAGACGGTCATGGGGGAGTGGGCCAACCCGCCGGTCGTCCAGGCCCTCGGGTGGGTCATCGCCGGGGTGGTCATCGCCCTGAACGGCTATCTCGTCTACACCATCGTCCGCTGAAGGGTGAGGGCCTTGGACGTCTATGTCACCTTTGATTCGACCCATGAGGCGATGCGCCTCGACCGCCTGCTGAGCCAGAACCAGGTGGCGCACGAGCTCGTGCCCATCCCCCGGTCCCTGGGCAGCGCCTGCGGGGTGGCGGTGAGGCTGCGGCCGGAGGACCAGGCGCGGGCGGCCTCCATCGCCGCGGCCGGGGACGTTCGGACCAAGGGCTTCCATCAACTGTGAGGACTGATGACGTGACTGATGAGTTCGTGGACGCCGTGGCCGAGCCGGCCATCGGAAAAGCGGCCGCCAGGCTGACCTATCTCGATAACGCCGCGACCTCCTGGCCCAAGCCCAGGGCCGTCGAGGAGGCGATGATTCGTTGCCTGCGCGAAGCCGGCGGGAACCCCGGGCGTTCCGGGCACCGCCTGTCGGTGGAGGCGGCCCGGGTCGTCTTCGACGCCCGGGAAGCCGTGGCCGGGCTCATCGGCGCCTCCGATTCGCGCCAGGTGGTCTTCACCGGCAATGCCACGGAGGCCTTGAACCTGGCCTTGTCCGGGGTCCTCGAACCGGGGATGCACGTCGTGACGACCTCAATGGAGCACAATTCGGTCTCCCGGCCCCTTCGTCACCTGGAGGGCCGGGGGGTCGCGGTGACCGTGGTCCAGGCCGGGCCGGATGGATTGGTCGACCCAGACGAGGTGACCCGGGCGTTCCGCCCGGAGACGCGGCTGGTGGTCATGAACCACGCCTCCAACGTGGTCGGCACGGTCCAGCCGGTGGAGGAGGTCGGGCGGGCCTGCCGGCAGCGGGGCCTGCTCTTCCTGGTCGACGCCGCCCAGACGCTCGGCTGCCATCCGGTGGACGTCGGCGACCTGAACGCCGACCTGCTGGCCTTCACCGGGCACAAGTCCCTGCTCGGGCCGTCCGGCACGGGCGGGCTCTTCGTCCGGGAGGGAGTGCCGCTCCGGCCCCTCCAGCGGGGCGGCACGGGCAGCCAGTCGGAACTGGACGTCCAGCCGGATTTCCTGCCCGACCAGCTCGAGAGCGGGACCCCAAACTTCGTCGGCCTGGCCGGCCTGGCGGCCGGGGTCAGGGTGGTGGCGGCCGCGGGCCTCGAAGTCATCAAGGAGCGCGAGGAACGGCTGGCCGCCAGGCTGCGCGACGGACTGGCGGGGATTCCCGGAGTGACCGTCTACGGGCCCGGGGCGGTCGGAGGGCGGGCGGCTCAGCCGGCCGTCGGGGTCATCTCCTTCAATCTCGACGGGGTCGACCCGGCGGATGTGGGCTATATCCTCGACGCCGAGTACGGGGTCCTGTGCCGGGTCGGCCTGCAGTGCGCCCCCTGGGCCCACCGGACCATCGGCACCTACCCCGGTGGCACGGTCAGGCTCAGCCTCGGTTTCTACAACCAAGAGGCCGACGTCGATCAGGTCCTGTCGGCCGTCCGGGAGATGGCGGCCGAAAGGCGGTAGGCGCCAACCGGGGCGTCGCGCCCGCGGCCGCGGCGATTGGCCACAGAGACCACAAGCCCCCGGGCCCTACAAGGCCCGGGGGCTTCTTTGCATAGGGCGGCCGGCCAGATCGGGTCAGGATTTGGGTAGGGCCAGCTCGACCGGATCCAGCGGCGCCCCGTCCTTCGGGCTCGACCAGAAGACGGCGATCTTGGCCGCCGCGGTTGGGACGTTGGTCAGCTTGATCTCGTAGTAGGCCCAGTCCGGCCCGCCGGAGGCGGCGTTGGTGAAGCCCTTGGTGATGACCTTGGCGGAGCCGTCGCGGAGCTCCCAGCTGACCGTGGCCTCGAAGACGCGGGCCAGGCCGGTCACGGTCAGACGGCCGGCTTCGAGGCTGAGCCCGGTGACTCTGATGTTATTGCTCTCCCCGATGGCGGCCAGCGGTCCCTTGGCCCCGCGGAGAATGGGGAAGTACTCCCCGTCGGTCCGGATGAACTCGACCTCGCTGTACTGTCCCTTGGCCACTTCGACGGCGATGGGCGTGTAGACGCTGGCAGCCTTGGGCCCGGTCGCGGCGGTCACCCGGACCTTGACGACGGCCTTCGAGCCGCTCGTGGTGACGTCGGCGATGGCCACCCTGGCCCCTCCCTTGTCCTGTCGACCAAGACTGGCCAGGAAGAAGGTCTCGTTACCGACGATGACGGAAGTCCCGAGGTTGAGGGTCTTGACCGCCTCATAGACGGCCATGACCTCTTTCGGGTAAACCTCGAGGGTTCCGCCGCCCGGCGCCGGCGGCGGGGTGGTCCCGCCGTCGCCGGCAGGCGGGGTGGCTCCCCGTTCGGGTTTGGCCAACAGGGCGCAACCGCCCAGGGCCGAAGAGGCTAAGAGCAGGACGGCGACGAGGCCGCCAGCGATGAATCGACGCCTTGGGGACCTCGAGATGTGGCCGGACAATGGTCATCCCTCCGATTCTTCAGACGAGCCTCGGCGACGCCGGGTTCCAGCCGGCGAGTCCGACTTGCTTCCGGTTCGAGCCGTTGGCGAAGGTCCGGACGCCGCCGGCGGTGAATCCATGAACGTTTCCCGGGTTCAGCCGGCACGACAACGGGGGGTTCAAGGTGATCTACCTCTGCCGGGTCAACAAGGCTGAGGTCCACGGTCCCGAGGTCTTTCTCCGCCTGCGCTTGCAGGAGCGGCGCCTCTTGCTGACTTGCCGATCCTACATCACCGAGGCCATGGGCCACGAGTTCGCCTTCGAGCGGGCCTTGGCCGGGTCGGTCCGCCGCCTTGACCTGGTCTTGCACGCGGCGTCGTGGGCCCCCGGACCGGCCCCCCGCCCGGCCCCCGGGCCGGCGCGCCCCGGCCTCGAACAACCGGAGCCCGGCAGCCCCAGGACCGTCATTCGCGGCGTGGTCGCCCGGACCCTGGGCAACGAAGCCCGCATCGACTGCGGCCCGGCGGCCGCCGGGGCGCTCCTCCTCGACGCCAAGTTCCCCCCGGGGGCGGCCCCCTCGCCCGGGCTGACGGTCGTCGCCGAAGGCGAGCTCTGCGCCTGGCCGAGCGACTCCGGACTGCTCGGGGAAGCCTGGGGGCGACCATCCCTGAACTTGGGGTCGGAGTCCGGCCTCGTCGCGGTCGGCGTTAAGCCAGCCGCGGCCTTGACGGATGAGGATTTCGAGCAGCTCAAGTTGCTCCTCAGCCGGGCTTTCACCGACGGGCCGCACCTCTATGCCTATCCCTGGTTCGAGCGGGTGGGGGAGACGGCCATCCGAACCGTTCACGCCCTCGACCCGGCGGCCAGGGTGCCTTTGCCGCCGGACTCCCTGGCCGCGTCCCCCTCAGTCAGGCAGCTGTGGGGTCACCGCTGCCTGGGGTGGGAGCCGGTCGGCATCCACGTCATGCTGAGGGCGGCCGGCTGGCTGATGGCTCAGGCGACGCTCATCCCGCGCCGGATGCGTCTCGGGGACGCCGCCTCGACCCCGATCGAGCTCCCTGTCCCGGCGGGAATCCCCGGCCGCGAACTGGTCGTCGCCTCGGTCGAGGATGTGGCCACCGATCCCGAGGCCCGTGGTCTTGGCTACGGTCGCGTGGTGATTCGGAGCCTGGTCGACGAGGCCGCCCGGAGGGGTCACTCCCTGGCCGTCCTGGCCACGGACAGCCCCCGCTACCACGCCGGGCTCGGCTGGCGCCCCTGGACCGGACCGGTCTTCTTCAGCGCCGGCGAGCGTCTCGGCCCGCAGCCACTCGGGGAAGTGATGGCCATCGCTCTTGACCGGATGACCGAGGTTGAGTTAGACTCACTAAGGGCCGGTCCGCTGAACATCGGGGACGGGCCCTTCTGAAGCCACCGTAATAGACGCTGGCCAAGGCAGAAACGCACGCCGCCAAGGCGCGATTTTTTCTGAGGAGTGAAGCGGTCATGTCCATTCTCGAGATCAAGGGCCTGTCCAAATCCTTCAACAGCCACCAGGCCGTCGCCGGCATCGACCTCGAGGTCAAGGAAGGCGAGATCTTCGGCCTGCTCGGTCCGAACGGGGCCGGTAAGTCGACGACCATCTCCATGATCAGCGGGCTTATCCGGCCGAACGCCGGCAGCATCAAGATCGGCGGCCACGACGTCTTCATCGAGCCGCTCGTCTCGCGGCGGCTGATGGGCGTGGTTCCCCAGGACATCGCCCTCTACCCAACCCTGACCGCCCGCGAGAACCTGGCCTTCTGGGGGCGGATGTACGGGCTCTCCGGGGCGCCTCTCAAGCAGCGGGTCGATGAGGTCCTCAGCTTGGTCGGCCTGGCCGACCGGGCCAATGACCGAATCGAGAAGTACTCGGGCGGGATGAAGCGCCGAATCAACATCGGCGCGGGACTGATGCACCGTCCCAAGCTCCTTTTGATGGATGAGCCGACGGTCGGCATCGACCCACAGTCGCGCAATCACATCCTCGACACGGTCAGGGAGCTCAACAAGGCCGGCACGAGCGTCCTCTACACCAGCCACTACATGGAGGAAGTCGAGGAGCTCTGCGACCGCATCGCCATCATGGACCAGGGCCGGGTGATGGCCTGCGGGACCCTGAACGAGTTGCGGCTCCTGGTCGGCGACAAGGACGTCATCACCATCCAGGCCAAGGTGACCGACGCCCAGGTCGTCGAAGCCCTCAGGGGCATCCCCGGCGTCGACGGGGTGAGCAAGGACGAAGGCCAGGTCCACGTGGTCGCGCCGTACGGCCGCAAGGTCCTCGGCGACGTCGTCACCCGCCTGGCCGCGGCCGGGGTCAAGGTCAGGTCCATCGATATCAAGGAGCCGGACCTCGAGGGCGTCTTCCTGCACCTCACGGGCAAGGCCCTCAGGGATTGAGGTGGGCGCAATGAGACTGGTCGAACTGGCCAAGAAAGACGTCCTCCTCATCCTCAGGGACCGCAAGGCCCTGATGCTCATCATCGTCATGCCCTTCATCCTGACGGCCATCCTGGGCGGAGCCCTGGGCGGGATGTTTCGGGAGCCGGCTTCGGCCATCGGGGGGGCTTTTAGCCTGATGGTCGCCAATCAGGACCGGGGTGAGGTCGGCGGTTATCTGGTGAAGGCCTTCCAGGCCGACGACCTGAAGGCGCTCCTGACCCCCAAGCCCGTCGCCACCCGCGATGAGGCCCTGGCCGCCGTGGACAAGAAAGAGGCCCGGGTCGCCCTGGTCATCCCGGCCGACTTCTCCGAGCGCGTGCTCAAGGGCGAGCCGGCCGCCATCGAGGTGTACCAGCACCCTGAGTCGCCGCTCCGCGGGAGTATCGTCGAGGCCATCGCGACGGCCTTCACGGATCATCTATCGGCGGTGGGGACGGCCACGACCACCGGCGTGAACATCTGGGTGAAGAGTGGCGTGGTTCGACCGCAGGACCTGGCCCAGGCCGCGGCCGCCTTGGCCGGCCAGCTCCAGGCCGTCGGCGAGCAGGCCGGCCTCCAGCAGGTCAGGTACCAGCCGGTCGAGCCGCGGAAGGGCGTCACCGCCTTCCAGTACTACGCCGCGGCCATGGCCGTGATGTTCTGTCTCTTCGCCACGACCTCCAGCGGGTCCCGGTCCTTCCTCACTGAGCGCGAGGACGGCACCCTCCCCAGGCTCCTGACCACGCCCACACCGGGCTGGCAGATCGTCGCCGGCAAGCTGGTCGGGACATTCCTCAACGCAGTCCTGGAAATGGTCACCCTGATCGTCGCCACGACCCTCATCTTCCGGGTCAGCTGGGGCCACTCACCGCTCGGCCTGGCCGTCATGGTCCTGGCCGTCAGCCTCGGGGCCTCGGGGGTGGCCATATTCATTGCCTCCATCTCCCGGAACTCCAAGATCGCCGACCTGATCAGCATGTTGTTCATTCAGTTGAGTGCCCTCATCGGGGGCTCGATGGTGCCTCTCAGCACTCTGCCCGAGGGAGCCAGGAAGGTCAGCCTCTTCACCTTCAACGGCATCGCCAACAACGCGTTCGTATCAATCATGGAGGGGCGGCCCCTGTCGGTCATCGTGGCGCCCGCTCTTATCCTCGCCGTCGCCGGTCTGGCGCTGGCCCTTATCGGGTCGCGGCGCTTGACCGCCTAGGGGGTGCGTGAAAATGCCCAAGTTCCTCATCATCGCCGGACGGGAGATCAAGGAGGAGTTCAGGGAGCCGACCATGCCCATCCTGATGGTCGCCATGGCTCTGGTTTTCACCTTCGCCGTGGGGCTGATGTTCGGCGGCCAAACCGTCGACCGGACCCTCTCGGTCCTCGTCTATGACAACGATCGCAGCCCCGCTTCGCAGGCCATGGTCGGCGAGCTGCGGAAGGCCCCCGGCCTCACGGTCTCGCCGGCCGGCGATAAGGACCCCGAGCCGGAAGCCGCCATCCGCGCACGGTCCGCGGCGGTTGCCGTGGTCGTCCCCCGGGGGTACGGCGCCGATATGGAGGCCATGCGGGCCCCCTCAGTTACCGTCCTCGGCCGCTCCGACTCAACCGACGGGATCGTCGTCAGGGAGGTTCTCGGGCGATCACTCCTGTGGACGGCCACCAGCCTCAAAGCGGCCGACCTCATCGCCGCCCAGCCGGCCACGGCCGGGGGCCGCCCGGTCAGCCCGGACAAGCTGGCCGAGGCCCGAGCCCTCGACCTCAAGGCGCTGAACGACGCTTGGGCCGCGGGTCCCAAGGTCACCACGACGCTGAAAGAAATCGGCTCGAAGACCCCGCCCCGGGCCAACTTCGCCGCCGCCACCACGGCCACCGTGGCCGGCTTCGCGGTCATGTTCCTGATGTACCCGGCGACCTTCGGGGCCGGCTCCATCCTCGACGAGCGGCAGCGGGGGACGTGGAGCCGCCTGCTGACCACCCCGACCGGGGGGATGACCATGATCTTCGGACAGTTGCTGGGCGTCTTCGTCTCGACCTGGCTCCAGGCCCTGGCGATCGTCCTCGCCAGCCACTACCTCTTCGGAGTCAACTGGGGTAGTTCTGTCCCCGGCCTCATCCTCGTCATGACTTCGTTCATCCTCAGCACCATCGGGTTGGGCCTGGCCATCTCCGGCTTCGTCCAGACTAAGGCCCAGCTCGCCGCGGTCAGCCCGATCGTTATCACGGGCACCTGCATGCTGGGCGGGGCCTTCTGGCCGGCGGAGCTGATGCCGGGCTTCATGCAGACCCTGGGCAAATTCGTCCCGCCCGGGTGGGCCGCGGAGGGCTTCAACGCCCTCATCCAGCGCGGGGCGGGCCTCAACGGGGTCGTCGTGCCCAGCGCCGTGCTCCTGGCCTTCGCGGCCGTCTTCCTAACCGTCGGTGTGCTGCGGGTGAGGTACCAATAGCCAATTGGTTTGGATTGTGACGACCCGCGACAACACCGGACAGCAGGTAACCACCGCCCGGGGGAGAATTCCCCCGGGCGAGATGGTTTCTTGGACGGTCGGCGACTGATCCGCCTCGGACGCGGGAGGGACGGGTGTGGGCGAAAGCTATCACCACTATCACACTGGTATTACCCGCCTGACCTGGGACGACGTGATGAGAATGTGCCGGGAGCTGGCGGAGCGGGTCCAGGTCGAGTACGACCCGGACATCATCCTGGGCATCGCCAAGGCCGGGGTCATCCCCGGCGCCATCCTGGCCTCGATGCTGCGCAAGGAATTCTACCCGATCAGGTTGTCACGGCGGGTCAAGGACCGGGTGGTCCGGGAGAAGCCGGCCGTCCTCGTCCCCGTGCCGGACGAGGTCGAGGGCAAGATCGTCCTCATCGTCGACGAGATCGCCGCCACCGGCGAGACCCTCCGGTTGGCCGTCGGGGAGGCCAGGAAGCGCCAGGCCAAGAAGGTCAAGACGGCCACCCTGTACGTCCACACCGAGTCGTGGCGTCCCCACTGGTACGCCCTGGAGACGGAGAACCTGATCATCCAGCCCTGGGACTTCGAGGTGCTGGTCCGGGGGAAGTGGGTCATTCACCCGGAGTACCAGGATGAGATCGACCGGATCGAGGAGTGAGGGACGGTCGGACCCGCGCCAGCCGACGACCGGCCAGGAGGACAAGAAGAGGCGGATGGCAGTCAGTGCCGTCCGCCTCTATCGTGCCTACCAGGTGGCCATCCCCACCTGGGTCAAATCCGCCGTCTCCAGTAGACGTAGGCCGCCTGCCAGGCGAAGAGGAGCAGGCCGGCGTCAACGAACGACCGCACCGGGTAGGTGTGGTAGACCAGGATATCGACGGCCGAACCGACGAGCAGGATGGCCACCAGGGCGATGCTCAGGACGGTATGGGCTGACCGCATCGCCAGGAGACGGTGACGCTCATCGTTGACCCGGCGATAATCGCCCGTCTCGATGGCTTTGGCCTTCTCCTCAGACGGTGAAAGCCAGTCGTAGACCAGGACGATGACGAGCGCCGCCGCCAGGATGAGCTGGATGACCAGGCTGGACAGGGCTTCGGCGACGGTCATCCCCCCGGAGATGCGATTCCAGAGGCCGCGGGCGACCACGAACAAGTAGAGCAGGCCGGAGGCCGTCGCAAAGAGAAGGCCCCGCCGGTACGCGGCCCCTGGCACCCTGCCCCTCCTGACGATGAGGTTCCGCCACAGGTACGGGTAGGAGACCATGAAAGCCACGGAGAAAGCCACCACCGGCAGGCCGGTCGCGACCCAGAACTTCGGTGACAGGAAGATGCCGTTGAGTACCTCGCTGACGGAGTGCCCCAGGGCGAGGGCCGGCACGGCCGACATCAGTCCGATCATGATTATGGAGCCCAGGGCATAGAGGGCGGTGACGGCCACCGACGGCCGCCTTGCGGGGTCACCTCGGAAGACCGACATTTGATGCGTCTCCTTTCTCCTCGGCGTCGCAAAGGAAGACCTCTTCGATGGATTTGCCAAACACCTTGGCAATTTTGCAGGCCAGAATGATGGATGGGTTGTAGCGGCCGGACTCGATCGAGATGATCGTCTGGCGCGATACGTCGACCTTGTCGGCCAGGTCCTCCTGGGTCAACCCGTGGTCGTTGCGGAGCTGCCGGACGAGGTTCCGCAAGGTTCACCACCCCTTCCGAGACCGTTCGCGGGGCCAGCGTGAGCCGGAGTTGTAAAGCATCCTTTACATTCATAGGATAACATACCGACTTGTCGGGTGTCAAGCATCCTTAACATCAGTGGCCACAAAGAACCAGGCCCCGTCGCCCGGCCTCTTGACCATCACCCCTCACTGACTTGTCCAACCCGCTTCCCGGCCAGCCTGGGCGGCGCCTCGGTCCCCCGGAAGAACCACCAGAAGAGGGCCATCCCGATGATGTAGCAGACCGTGGTGAAGGTGAAGGCCAGGTGGAACCCGCTGACGACCTGCAGATAGCCGCTGATGACCGGGCCGATGCCGCCGCGCCCCATACTTCCGAGGACCGCACTGAGGCTGGTCAGGGTGGCCCGCTGGTGCTCGGCCACCTGCTCGAGGACGAAGGTCTGTTGGATGGGGCCGCCCATGTTCATCA
Source organism: Bacillota bacterium (assembly GCA_036504675.1). Classification (NCBI taxonomy): domain Bacteria; kingdom Bacillati; phylum Bacillota; species Bacillota bacterium. Next base: position 21,984 of record DASXUT010000172.1, read on the forward strand.
GGGCGCCGCGGAGGTAGTACGAGGCGACCACCGCCGGCAGGTTGCCGGAGTAGGCCAGGAGCAGCAGGAAAGGGATCGAGGCGAGCTCGGTCAGGACGACCGTCCGGACCTTGCCGAGCCGCCTGGCGAGGAGCGGGGCGATGAGGGTGGCGACGGCCGTG